>NZ_JAAHIG010000073.1:0-30625 GCF_010692305.1 Moorena sp. SIO4G3
AGATGGGGAGATGGGGAGATGGGGAGATGGGGAGATGGGGAGATGGGGAGATGGGGAGATGGGGAGATGGGGAGATGGGGAGATGGGGAGATGGGGAGAACAGGTAGTGCTCAAAACGTAATGATAAACCTGAGCAAATAACTTATAGTGTTTATCATACTGACGAGGTACAGTAAATTTTCGTCTTACCCCGATTCCCGATTCCCGACTCCCGATTCCCGACTCCCAACTCCCGATTCCCGACTCCGTAGACTATGAAATATTGTCTGTGTTCACGTCTTTTGAAATATAAGCAATTTGATCAGGAGGTATGGAAACGCCATACAATGCGATCGCTTGAGGAGGTTCCGGTGTAATCCCGATGACTGCTCCATAGAGGGGCTGAACTTCAATCGGTGGCTTTTTTATAGGTGGATAAATGGGATGTTTAGGTTGCCATGGCCAACCACAGTAGCCTCTAAACACACCACCAACAAGTACTTCTAGGTCTTCTTCAGTGAGATTCTTGAAATTATCGTCTAAATCTCTAAGCTTATTCTCATCAAGAATTTTAGCTGTAGTAGTTTCCAAGTCTTCTGCTGTGAAATCATAGCCAGCATCTCGCACCATGGTTTGGTAGTCTTCTGGACTTGCAGCATCTTCAAGCTGGCTACGGAAATTTTTATCAGCAGCTAAGCGCTTAAAGAAAAGGATTACACTTTCTAAAAACATAAACGTTCTCCAACCGTTAATACTATCAAGTAAGCATTCAGCTATCAGCTATCAGCTATCAGCTATCAGCTATCACTTTTGAATAAGCGATGCAGCGCGGTCTTGGGGAGCCAGTGCGGTCTTGGGGGTCTCCCCCATGAGCAACTGGCGTGGTTTCCCCCACTCGCGCTTTGCATCAAGACAACAAGTAAGCATTGGTTTAATAGTCACGAAAGTCACAGCGCTTGTGGCCTGTGCCACGAAGCCTGTGCCACGAAGCCTGTTCCACAAAACTGACGGCTGACAGCTGTTCGCGCAGCGTGCGCGTAGCGCATATGCTTACACTATAAATAGAAACCCAATAGCACAATATTGTCTCGCCAATCTGGCTAAAGTTACAAATCTAAATATTTTTTGATGGTTGACGGTTGAGAGTTTATCTTATACCCAATTAAGTCATTATAGTGGTTCTCAAATAGCTGAAATCCACGGAATTTTTTGCCTGTTCCGGATTCCCGATTCCCGATTCCCGATTCCCGACTCCCGACTCCCTTTTCTAACTGATTAATCGGACTTGATCTAACTCGCCTACCTCTACCGATCTTTTTTTGAAAACCTGGGAACTTTCACTTCACCTGTGCGTCTGGGGATGGTGTTTGGCAGGCTGTCAACTCTGATAACTAAGGAGTTGAGCTGTCTGGAAGAGTTATCTAAATCAGGAGAGTTGTGTTCTATGTCTAGTGCATCTACTTGGAATGCCACAAGCACTGCCATGTTGCTATTGGGAATAGTAACTGGTGCGACTGCGCCGATGGTAATTGCGGTTCCAAACCAAACTAGCTTTATTGATATTCAAGGTCATTGGGCAAAACCGTTCATTGAAGGGTTGGCAGCAGAAAACCTGGTAAATGGATATGCCAATGGCACCTTTAAACCTGATCAAGCTGTTACTTACGCTCAGTTCTCTGGGATGGTGAGCCAAGCGTTCAGCGAAAATAATTTAGCTTTGCCCAAAACATTTGATCGTGAAGCGGCTGAGTATTGGGCAAGTCGTGACCTGACTGAGCAGGATAAATCCAATAGCCAACTACGTCCATCTTCGCCACTTTCTCGGGGACAAGTATTGGTGTCATTGACCAATGGTTTGGGTTTAAATGCTTTGGGTTTATACTCTAGTAGTTCAGTAAAGAACAGCCTCTCTTCCTATGAAGACCTATCCCGAATCCCTGACTATGCCAAAGTTAGCGTTGCCGCTGCTACCGAAAAGGCTATGGTCGTCAACTACCCCCATGTAACCTATCTCGATTTTGGTCAACCTGCCACCCGTGCTGATGTAGCAGCCTTTATTCATCAAGCTTTGGTGAATCAAGAGGTATTAGCTCCCCTGTCTAGTCAACATCCAGCCTCTCAATATATTGCTCAGCTGACGGAAAAGACTAAAACTGTGGGTGACGACAGCCTGATGGAGGAAACTGAGGCAACTGAAAAAACTGAGGGGACTGATTCAACTGAGTCAATGACTACTAAAGATGACTCCTTTGAAACTAAGGAATATCAAGTTTCCAAAGGCACAGTGATTGATGTAACCTACACAGTATCAGACAAGATGGCTGTGGAGCGTGGTGAAACCATTGATATGACGCTGTTAGTGGCTGAGGACATCACAAATGATCAAGGAATAGTCTTAATTCCAAAAGACAGCGAGATTGAGGGTCAATTAGTACCTCGGTATAGTGGTTATGAGTTTCTTGGTACTCAGTTTGTGGCTCAAAAACTTAAAATTGGTGAATTATCCTATAACACCATCAATGCCACTTCGAAACTGGTTACTGATGCTAAGCCTGATGATACGGAGAAACAAACATTAGAAGGTGCTGCGGTTAATATTTTGACTGGTGTCTTAACTGGTGGTGATTCTAATCAACAACCGGAGCAGCAAAATCCTATGATCATTGATCCGGAAAAGGATTTACCACTAACACTGGGTTCTGATTTATATCTGCAAGTGGCTACTAAAACCCCAGAAATGCCAGAAACCCCAGAAGCCCCAGAAGCTATGGACACTGAAGAAACCCCAGAAGCTATGGACACTGAAGAAATGCCAGCAACACCAGAAGCCCCAGCAGTTCTAGAAGCACCAAAACTTGAGCTTCCGCAAGTGCCACAGTTGAAGGTTCCAACTCGTTAACCGACCGACAAGAGTGCCTAGTCAAGGATTGAGAAGAGACATGCGATGGGCGTTCGCGAAGCGTGGCCAAAGGCCTCAGCCCCGCTTTCAGCGAACGCATGTCTCTTCACTTGTATCGAGGCAAACGTTTAACAGTCGGACAGACTACCGATACTGAGGGGAAGCATCTCTCCGTTGATCGTAAGTCCTAATAACATGGGCTCTTGCGGTTCTATATACTTGCCAGTTAGTACACAACGCTCTTTGCGCTCAGCGATCGCTTGAATGGTGGCTCTGATATCAGACTTACAAAATTGAGGTCGATAATCACCGGACTTGTGCTGGACATAGTTCCAGAGAATATCTCGAATCAGAGCTTGATAGCCCTGAGAGCCAGAGAGTTCTTTGAGTTTATCTTTCAACTGTCGATCCAGACGGATGCTGGTAACTTCCATATCAGTGGTTGAGTTTTGACGGGTGAGTGTAGGCATTAATTTTTTCCTCCAAATATCTGGACATTCCCGTAATACAAGTGTAGTATTTAAAAAGCGGCTTGAAAATCGTTTTTCACAAATTTCGCCTTCAAACATTTCATCTTCTATGAGTCATCATTTAACCTCCTCCACCAAGTGCTCAGATATCAACTGCTTAGGCAGTTCTGGATTCGGGGCAATATGGGTGGAGCTTTTGTTTAGGGGCAAATATGACTCGATGGCACAGGGCACAGTCGAGTATAGAAGGCATGATTCACAACCAGTCAATTGTCGGCCAGAGATAAATCTGAAACTAAATAGACACAGCGGGAGGTATAGGCGAACGCTAGCACTACTGACATAGCAATCAGCCTACCCTAAAAAATCTTAAACGCCCCCGCTCCTGACAAACAGAAGCGGGGGTTTGGTTTATGAGGAGTCAATCCGTGACAAGCACAACTGAGGTATTGAGGCAATCGGTAGTGGTTTTTTCCAAAAACTACTTACCTATTAATCGAGTCAATATCAAACGAGCAATTGCTCTGTTGGTTACCGGGAAAGCTGAACCAATCGATTTCTTTGGTGGTAAGGGCTACAAAGTCCGTTCCCCTAGTGTAGTGATCTTGGTACCAACCCATATCCGCTTGATACTTACCGAAACCGAACCAACTTGGCGAGTTCCTCCAGTAAATCGGCGGGAGGTCTTAAGACGGGACAAGCATCGGTGCCAATACTGTGGCAGCACCAAAAAGCTAACCCTCGACCATGTCATTCCTCGGTCAAAAGGCGGGAAACACAGTTGGGACAACGTCGTTACGGCATGTGAGGGTTGTAACAGCCTCAAAGGCAACCGTACTCCCCACCAAGCGGGAATGAAATTACCCAGGCAGCCCAAAGCACCCATGCATCCAGCTGTTGCTTTTGCGGAACAGTTTTGGCGTCAACAGCAAATCAATCGGTTAGAGGAGGAAGTTACAGGTAATGCTGAAACTGATTTATACCGAAAATAGCTTTTATCTAGAGCGTTTGGCTCAATCCCTAGAAGAATGGGTAACAAAACGAACCCTTGTCTCGCTCCGTGCGGGTGCAAGTTTCTATATCGAACCCAGCACTGCGTCATTTTTGCTACCAGCTGACTTGCCCCACCTCAGGCAATTAGAGGTGTTTGTGCGGCAAGACACAACCGATGCGATCGCATTATCGATTTGTGATGCGGACTATGTTGAAGTAAGCCTACAAGGCACCTGGCTAACGTCAGATCCAGAGGATGAAGAGGGAATTTTTGTAACAGCAATGAACTATGCTGTGGAGTTTTTTCTCTATCAGCTGTGGCAAGAGGCTAACCATCGGGCTTCTGTTCCGAAGGATTGATCAAGGGGCGCACTTAGGTGTGCCTCTTTTTAACAGTTCTCCTCACACTTCTCAATGTCCATAGGCACCGATTTCTGGTTGAAACGGTACCACTTCCTGGTGTACCTCTACCCCCAACTGCTCTAACATCCCTTGCAAAACCGGGTCAGGAGATAACCTTAAATAGCTAGCCGTTACTTCTAAAGGGACATGGCGATTACCCAAATGATAAGCAGCTCGCAGCAAATTCACCGGTTTTTGGGAAGTGACAGTCAGTACTGGTTCTGGTTTAGCAGCAATTCGGATCATCACCTTTGTATCTTCAGCTTCCAGTAAATCCCCATCCTGCAAGACACTGCCCCTAGGCAAGCGCAAATACAAATTTTCACCATCCGCTGTTTCAAAGCGGTGGCGAGTTCGGGTACGCTCCTCGGCTGTTAAGGAGAGGGTAAAGCCGACTTTAGTATTCTGATTAGCTCTGAGGCGTTTGGTAAAGGTCAGCATTGGAAATTGATCATTGCTGAATTGAGACTAAAATACCAATTAAAGTAGGGTGGGCAAAGTAATCTGATCGTGAATACTGATTTGAACCAAACTATTTTGGCGTTGCTGAATTAATGAATGAATGCGCGATCATCTGGTTTTGTTGAAGCCCCCTAAATCCCCCAACTTTGGGGGACTTTTAGAGTTTTTTCCCCCCAGAATTGGGGGGTTAGGGGGGCGTGCGCCATACCCAGAATCAGCAACGCCACTATTTTTGCCCACCCTACAAGCTTGCGTGTCAAAAAAATAGCAATTAAAGGACGGTGGGCAAAGTAATCTGATCGTGAATACTGATGTGAACCAAACTTTTTTTGCCCACCCTACAAGCTACAAGCTTGACATATTGTCAATTTTGTTGTAAGCGAACTAGTTCATTGTGGATTCGCCGTTGTAACTTCTGATCGGATTGGGCGCTAACGGTAATTGAATTAAATCGAGATATGGTCAACTCATGACTTTCAGCAATGGTTTTCGAGCGCTGACAGTAGTTTACAGCCAGATCTCTGATATTTCGACGTAGAGCTGCTATGGTTTTTACTTGGGTGCAGTTAATCTCAGGAACTATCTTGTCCTTGTCTTTGGTTAATTCCTGAATATCCTCGTAGACACCTTGACGATATTGATCGATCGCCAGAACAGCTTTGGCGTAATTCTTCAATTCCTGACTCTTTACTGCATCTGAGGCTACTGTGGGGATAGCTGCGGTGGTGTCAGGGTCTGGACTGGAAGAACATCCAACCAAAACCACTATCATTCCGGCAAGCCATCCCAAGGGATAGATCAATTTGGTCATTAGCCGTTTTCTCGGAGATAAGCGACCTGCACTGGCTAGCCTAAAGCTGTAGTCCATAAGAACGGTAATCCCTAGTATTTTCCGGAATATTCCCTAATCTACCATCGAAGACATGGTAGAAATATATATAGAAGGTCATTTCAGTACCATGTCTAAAAAATATGTCTGTCCAAAGCCAGGGCAACAAATCAAAGGAGTATCACACAAAACATTGTTCAACTGTACCCAGAAGCGGAAGTTCCGAAAGAGTAAGGCTCTCGACTCAACTACAGGGGGAAAAAAGCTTTTTGCCATTCTGGGACGAGTTATGTCAGCAGATGTCAAACGACTTGTGGTCGGACAATAGGACAGACTGCCAAGGAAACGATTCTTTTTCAAACAGTGGATTTGAGAACTTAACCATTGGGAACTCGTGGTTTGCCACAACACAGAGATTAGTCAAGAAAGAGAAATGGTGGAAGAGATACTGGCAATTGTTCACGTCTGCTCGTGCCGACTCTAGGGACAATGGCAGTACTTTGCTCAAATCAAGGAAGATCAGAGTCTACCCAGAGGCGGAGCTCAGGGCGGTATGGCGCAAATGGCTAGGGGCAAGCAGATATTGCTACAACGCTGCCATGGCGATGATGCGAGACACTTATAAGGCAGGAGATAAACTACCAACTGCTTACAATCTCCGCAAGCTAGTCATGGCAGTAATACCGGAATGGGTAAGTTCTACCCCTTATAACCTACGAGGGGCTGCTGTGATTGACGCCCACGCCGGGTTTAAAAGAACCAAGAAAGAGAATAAATCAACCCCTAGATTCAGGAGTTGCAGACAACCGGTTCAATCTTTTAAACTTCAGTCGCCAAACTGGAACAAGGGAGTAACTTATCCAACCCACAAGACAGATAATGGGATCAGACTAGGGAAATTAGCAATTAACTAAGCGTGAATCATTGCCTGATCAAATGCCTGGGGACTTTAGTGTGATCTTGGACAGAGGTAGATGGTTTATTACTTATACAATAGAGTCGGAAAAGTCAGTAAACAATAATGAACAAGCCATTGCGCTAGACCCTGGTGTCAGGACGTTCCTGACAGGATTTGATGGCAACCAAGTCCTGGAAATAGGTATTGGCTCAATCTCTCGGATTGTCGCTCTGTGTAGACGTTTAGATCGGTTACAATCAGAAATCGCTAAAGCTACAGGAAGGACAAACAAGAGAAAGCGCTTTAACAAAAGAAAACTAGCTCAACAGCTCAGGATTAAAATCAGGAATCTAGTTGATGAGTGTCACAAAAAAGCCGCTTGTTACTTAACTTCTAATTACTCACAAGTAATCATCCCAAAATTTGAGTCTTCTAAAATGGTTTACTTGGCCAAAAGAAGAATCAATAGTAAAACAGCTCGTAACCTTTTGAGTTGGGCACATTACCGCTTTAAGCTCAGACTTAAAACCCAAGGGGTATTACGGGGTAGCCAAGTCATAGAAGTAGGTGAGGAGTACACATCAAAGACTTGTTCGAGGTGCGGTCATATACATCCAAAACTAGGTGGTTCCAAAAAGTTCACCTGTCCAAATTGCTTACACAAGATCGACAGGGACACCAATGGCAGCATCAATATTTTCCTGAAGACAATCTCTGGCAACTAGCCAGAGAAAGGTTAGATAGCACCTAATACACAGTAATTACCAGTTTTTACCAGTATTTACCGGGTTAAAGACTATCTGGATTAGCCTATTTTCTACTATTCCTAGTGGCTAGCTATGGTTCCTGTGATGCTAACTATACCATTTCTCAAATCGGTCAGGTACACAAGTTGTGGATTTTAGGGAATCGGGAATCGGGAATCGGGAATCGGGAATCGGGAATCGGGAATCGGGAATCGGGAATCGGGAACTTCGGATCAGGGAATAGCGATGCATGGAATCTTCGGTCACTGTTAGCAACAATTGTTAATTTAAATCCACTACAACCCTTATTTGGTAAAGCTTTAAAATTTCAAAAATTTAGTTTTTAGGCTAAATACTATCTCAAGTTTATGACAAATTAACATACTCAGTACGGAAGACCCCTTTTTTGGAACTATAGCGTTTTACACACTTATGAGGTACACAGGATTGTTTCCCACTTCCGACTTCCCTCTTCTGACATCATGTCAGGATAATTACCCTTAATCAAAATCTCCCCCATCTCCCCATCTCCCGATCTCCCCATCTCCCGATCTCCCCACACCCCACACCCCACACCCCACACCCCACACCCCACGCTTTTCCTAAAAACATATAATTATGGTTGAAGTATGGTTGACGTTATGCTTCAAGGGAATAAGTTGCTGATTCTTTTAGCTATATATAGCTAAAAGCTAGCGTCAAATTTTGCTTGTTGAAGACGCACTAATTCACCTTGAATCTGTTCCCGTAAATTTTGATTATCTTGCATCTCAATAGTAATTTCGTTGAAGCGTTTATTTCCTCCTTCGGGAAAATACTTAGAGACAATTCCCTCTGACTGTTGGCAGTAATCTTTAGCAATCTCTTGGGCGGTCGAGGGGAGCTTACTGATGCTTTCGGAGTCATCGCAGAAAATTTCTGGTTGCTCTCCTAGGATTGTGGTGATTTTTTCATAGGCAGATGCGCGAATAGGCTCTATTTGTAATAGAACTTCAGCATATTGAGTGACGTCATTAGGACTAATGTCAGAGGTGACATCTTGAGCATAGGCTGAAGTTGTAATAACAAGGGTATAAGAGTCTTCAGAAAGCTCAGGGATAAATCCAGATAGCAAACTAATAGCAGTAAGTCCTCCGACAAGGAGAGATTGGGAGAAAAGTTGGGTCAAGCTAAGTTTTAGAGAGTTAGCAGTGAGCATGATGATAGATTATGAGCAAAACAAACAAGAAGCAAAACCACTAAGGGCTAGTTTAATGTGAATTAATTTATGGGTGGTAAGTTCCTCATAAGGCAAGATATTCTGGGGATTGGGAAGTGCAGACAGGATAAATATCAAGCATGAGTATAAAAAAAATTTAACCTTCAATCGTTTAAGCTAGCCTGGGTGAAGCCACTGACTGGTCTAAACTCTTGAACTGTTAAAGATTTCACAAAGTTGTATAACCTTAGTTTGTAATGTGGAAAGGGGGTCTGCTCCCGTTTTGAGGTTGAGGTCTAACTCCAGCAACACCCGCAGAGTGGAGATGAGTTGCTTGGGGGAAAGGAACTCCACGTCTTGTTTGAGGAAGTAAACTCGTTTGGGGTTATTGATATTGGCGGTGTTAGCGATCGCATTTGGATCGGTCTGGCCCTCACTGACCAGCAACTTCACCCACAACCAGGTACGAAACTGAGTAATTAAGGTAGCGACAATCTTTAAAGGAGGTTCATTGTGGTTGATCAAGGCAGCTAACAACTCTAAGGCTTTTGCCCCATCCCCTGCCCGAATCGCCTCTGCCAGTTGCAAGGTATTTTGAGTATTAGCCACTACCAGGGTGGCAACGGTACTTTCTTGTAACGGTTGGCTGTCATACAGCGCGTAGAGTCGTAATTTTTCCAGTTCGTTGAATAACTGTCGGGTGTCATTGCTAACGGATTCGGCTAAGAGAACAGCCGCACTATTGGTTAGTTTGACTCCAAATTCAACGGAGTAGGACTTGACCCGATGCACTAGCTGCTGGGTTTTCCAGGGGGGAATCAGAGCAAACTCCCGAATCTCGGCGTACTGTTGCAGTAGTTTCGTGGACTTGAGTCGTGGATCTGGTCGATGGGGGGTAGTTAGTAACAAAACGGAGTGTTTAGGAATGACTGGTATAGTACGCTCTAATTCTGCCAGTAAATTGTCCGAACATTGCTGGCACAGGGTTGTATCAACTAACCACACTAGACGTCCACCCATGCCAAACGGAGGAGTCATTACTTGATTCAAGGCTTGAATTACGGCATCTGGTTGGTCTGGGGAAATTTTGTCATAGTTAAAACTAGCCCAGTTGGGGTCAACTAGGGATTGACGCAGCTTGTCGAGGGCTTGAGCCATGGCAAAGTCATCCTTTCCCCAATAGAGGTAAATTCCCATATCAGAACACGTAAGGGGGCAAAATTGGACGATACATATCAAAGTTATCTAAATCGGGTCACACGGCTGACCCTAACCGCAACTTATCAATCGCAGTTACTCAATATCCAAGAGTCACCCAAGTTTAAACGTCTCCCTAATGGCAGCAGAGAGCCTGCCCCTTTTCCTGGTTACACTGTAATCACACCACCTTGGGAGGAAGAGACGAATAATTCAGCATTCTATAATAACATGCAGCAGCTCCAAAAAGAGCTTCTCCAGCAACTAGACCCAGGTTTAATGGTACCGATACCCCCGGATAGTTTTCATTTAACCTTGGCTGACTTGATTTGGGAAAATGCTTACCGAGATGCCACGGCTGAAAATCCAGAGTTTGAAACTCAACTGCTTAAGTCGATACAGGCAAGTTTTGACAAGTCTGTCAGTATCAGCCAGGAAACCTCTTTAGCAAATGGTGGTAATCCCATTGGCTGGCAGCTATTGGGCTTAATGGTGATGCCCAGGGCGATTGGTGTATGTCTAGCACCCCAGGATGAACAGGCATACAATCGCATTTCCCAGCTGCGCCGGTGTATTTATCAAAATTCTGATTTAATGGCTCTAGGTATTGAACAGCAATACCATTTTACGGCTCACATCACTCTAGGATATTTCGGAGATATTCCCCAGGAGTTGGATAGCGATCGCATTAGCAATATCCTATCCGAGTTAAGTGGCCAAGCCTTAGAAGCGGAAGGGAGTGTACTATCGATTAGGGAGGCTCAATTAAGGAAGTTTGACGATATGATGCGCTTCTTGCGGGAACCGGAATGGCCAGTTTTGGAGTTTTGAGTGCTTAAGGTGCTCAGTGTTTGAGTTGGAGCAGAGTATGGCTTGGGGTATAGGATGAAAGCATTGTCAATGCATCCGATTATGGAGCAAAGTTTTGCCATTATTGACCAACAGATTGGGGAGCATCAGTTTAATCGAGCTGAGTATGCTATTGTGCGCAGGGTAATCCATAGTACAGCTGATTTTGAATTTGCCCAGCTGCTTCGGTTTAGTGAAAATGCGATCGCATCTGGTATTTCTGCACTGCGGCAGGGAATACCAATTGTTACAGATGTAGGAATGGTCAAACAGGGGATAGCTAGTATGGTGGCAAAAACCTTTGGTAATCCCCTGATTGCAGCAGTAGACCAGGCACCAGTAGCTCTGCCAGGAAAGACGCGCACGGAAACTGGTTTACTCCGATGTTTTGAGCAGTTTCCGGGGGCTATTTTTGTAATTGGTAATGCCCCTACGGCATTGTTAGCTTTATGTGAGCAGTTGTCCCACTCTCAGGTCAAACCAGCTTTGGTCATTGGCGCAACCGTTGGGTTTGTGTCAGTGCTGGAGTCGAAAGCTGCTTTGGCCAAGATATCCATCCCTCAGATTCGAGTTGAAGGAGCTAAAGGAGGGTCTCCAGTGGCTGCAGCTATTTTGAATGGATTGATGGTATTGGCTTGGGAGAGTAATGAATCCCCGAGATAGCAGCAAAACCATGACCTCGATCCATGTAGTGGGGATTGGTTTAGACGGAGCAGCTAGCTTAACTGATCAAATCAAGCAGCTGGTGGAACGAGCGACGCTATTGGTTGGAAGTCAGCGCCATTTGGGGTATTTTCCCAACCACCAAGGGTCACAACTGGTATTGGGTAATTTTACTGACGCTATTGAATTAATTCGTAACCAGCTCGATAGTACTGATGACGATACCCTAATCGTAGTGTTGGTGAGTGGTGATCCCTTGTTTTTTGGCTTAGGACGATTGCTGCTAAGCCAACTTCCTCCCTCAACCCTGAGGTTTCATCCCCATGTCAGTGCGATTCAGCTGGCCTTCAGTCGGATTAAAGTCCCTTGGCAAGATGCTAAGGTAATCAGTGCTCATGGCCGTTCTATGGAACAACTAATCCCAGCCTTGAAGCAGGGGGTTGAGAAGATTGCAGTGCTCACGGATGGCACCAATACACCTGAAGCGATCGCTAAATTATTACTAGCGCTAGATTTACCCAGTAGCTACCAGTTCTGGGTATGTGAAAATTTGGGAGGTATGGATGAACGGGTGCAATGTCTTGGTGTAGAAGCAGTATTGAACCAGACCTTTGCGCCCCTGAATGTGGTGGTATTACTACGTCATCCTGATTCCGTTGACCAATCTCTAGATACAGACTCCTTACCGATACTGGGATTACCAGATCAGACATTTACTAGTTTTAGCGATCGCCCTGGTTTAATGACCAAGCGAGAAATCAGGCTGCTGTTACTAGGAGAGTTAGCCCTCAAACCAGGGCAAACGGTTTGGGATATTGGTGCAGGAACAGGTTCGGTTTCCATTGAAATAGCTCGTTTATCGAAAACATCTCAGGTGTTTGCTATTGAAAAAACAGCCATGGGTAGTGCTTTGATTGAGCAAAATTGTCAACGTTTAGGGGTTACCAATGTTACCTCAATTCATGGTTCAGCACCAGATGTTTTGAAAGATTTACCAACACCAAATCGTATTTTTATTGGCGGTAGTGGTGGAAATTTGAACTCAATTCTGGATTACTGTGATACTCGCTTAGACCTCGATGGTATTTTAGTGTTAGCGTTAGCAACAGTTGAGCGTAGTAATACAGCTTATAGTTGGTTTGAATCTAAACGTTTCCCTCCTTCCGAGCGCGGGATTAGAGCAAATTCCTTCCCCCCTTCCGCGCGGGGGGTTAGGGGGGATCACTGGAATTATCAATGGTTACAGGTGCAGTTATCAAAGTCGGTACCTGTGGGCAAACTAACTCGGTTTAATCCTCTCAATCCGATCACTATTGTGACGGCTTGGAAGTGCTGAGTTTGACAGTGCTTAGAGGTTGTCTGAGAAGTCTAATTTGCTACACCTAAGCCCCCGTTGGTCCCCCAACTTTGGGGGACTTTTACCAGCAAATAGATTCTTGTTCCCCCCAGAATTGGGGGGCTAGGGGGGCAAAATTCAGTATCAAAAAACTTTTCAGATATCCTCTTAGTTCGTAAGTGCTGAATTCTGATACCCTATCTGCCAATCTCCCCATATCCCCACAAGTTGCCGTGTCATTAGCTGATAGTCTTCCTACTGGAAGACTATTGAAAAAAGATCGGGAGCAAGTCAAACTTGTATAACCAATGAACTACTTGACAAAACTCTGTAACTTTGACCTGCTCCCGGTTCCTCTTGCCTCTTGGCCTTTGCGACTCTGTTCACAACTCAAATAAAAACGCTATATGTAACTTTTAATACAACTTGAAATGGGTTGACTTTGATATCCTAAGCACAATCACACTTAAAGTAAAGTTAAAAGGGCTTTACCTTAAGGAAACACAAAATATAGACAGAGTTGTCATGGGGTGGAGTTAAATAATTTGTAGTATCCTATACGGGCAGATCTTCTTCTGCTTTTAGGTATTGGGTATGTATTAGAGCAAACATCTTGAAAGTCCAGAGTAATCCCATGGAATTTAGTTGGTATATATTGTACTTGACCAAAAACCCTGAGGGCGCAACGCCCCACCGATTCTATCCATGGGGTTAGCCCGAACAGGAATTTATTCCCTAACTGTCCGGGAACTTTTACCCGCTCGTTATCGGCTATAATAGCAAGTAAAGCAAACGAACCAAGGAGGTGATTTTAGGTGTTGGTAATGGAGTTCAAGGCTGTCCTTAAAGAGCCTCAAAAATTAGCGATAAATGAAGCTATTAGAACGGCTAGATTTGTCCGGAATAAAGTACTTCGGTACTGGATGGACAATCGTGGAATCGGCAAAAAAGAACTATACCGTTACAACACCCAATTGAGGGAAGAATTTAAGTTTGTTAAAGACCTCAATAGTCATGGTTGCCAAGCCTGTGTCGAGAATGTAGAACGTGCAGTAGCGCGTTTCTTTGACAACTGCAAGAAGAAAGTCCCTGGGAAGAAGGGCTATCCTCGCTTTAAGAAACATTCTAGGTCCGTGGAATATAAGCAATCTGGATGGAAGTTATCCCCAGATAAAAAATCCATAAAATTTACCGACAAGAAAGGAATCGGTAAAGTCAAGCTCAAAGGTACCTGGGACTTGTGGCGCTTGGACCAGAAGCTAATTAAGCGAGTTCGGATAGTTCAAAGAGCCGATGGGTTTTATGTCCAGTTTTGCGTCAAAGCAGATAATTCCGTTCGCGTTCGCGCAGCGTCGGCTTTGCCGAAAGCGTGGCCTACGGCCTTTCAACTAGAAGCTACTGGCTTTACTGTTGGTTTAGACGTAGGACTGAAAGAATTTTACACCGATTCTGATGGGTACTCCGAACCTAATCCAAGGTTTTATCGCAAAGGCGAGAAACGCCTGAAGTTTTATCAACGTCGAGTTTCTCGAAAGAAAAAAGGCTCATCCAATCGCAAAAAGGCAATTAATAGACTAGGCAGGACTCACCTCAAAATAAGTAGGCAGCGTAGTGAACATGCGAAGAGACTTGCACGTTGCGTAATCCGGTCTAACGACTTGGTCGCCTACGAAAACTTGAGGGTTAAAAACTTAGTAAAGAATCACTGTCTCGCTAAGTCTATTAATGACGCTGGTTGGTATCAGTTTAGGGAGTGGCTAGAATATTTCGGGCAAAAGTTTGGTCGGGTTACCGTTGCAGTAAATCCGGCTTATACAAGCCAGAACTGTTCTAATTGTGGCGAAGTGGTCAAGAAGTCATTATCAACTCGAACCCACGTTTGTCAGTGTGGTTGTCAATTAGATAGAGACCACAATGCTGCCAAAAATATCCTAACTAGAGCCTTGAGTACCGTGGGGCACACGGGAATTTAACGCTTGGGGAGAATTGGCCTCTACTATTCCTGATTCCGGTCAGGTTGAGCAAGTCAGCTCGTTGAACCAAGAATCCCCTGGCTTCTAGCCATGGGGAGTGTCAAAAAACAGATATTGAATTTGGTATATATATACTGTACTTGACAAATACTTGGCCAAACAGATAAACAGGAGGGGGGAAATTTCCCAAATCGGCAGCTCAACTTGCTTTTCACAAAAAAGTAGTACCCTAGTCCTCGCAAATAGGGCACTGTCAAAACGTAGAGTAGTACCTAAAGTTTAGTAGCTTTGGGAAACAACTAGGTGGGAGCAATTAAACTCAACAGGAGCAATACCATTTTGTTAGAGATATCGAATACTTATCGATCATCAAATGCCTGATTAGAGTGTTCTTTTGGGGTTGCTGAATCTTCGAATCAATAGGAGTAGGGTGGCCATCCTGCCGCCCCGGAAATATTGATAATGGGCAAGATGCCCATTCCACCAAGATTTCCGTTCTACAAAACTCCTAAAATCCTTCTATTATTAAGCAACGCCAGCTTTGGAAAAAAAGAAACCGCAATAATCTCAGAAAGTGGGATATCAGCGTTGTAAAGACAAATCAATTCAAAGAATAAGAATATGTTAACTAATCAAAAAAAAGACTCTTCAGACGTGAATCAGGAAGCTTTAACAACTATTCCGGCTATAAATGAGCAGTTAGCCCAGAAACTAGAAGAGCAATGGAAGCCCCAGGCTCTAACAGATGGGGGGCCATTACCATCTGAGCCGGATGCTCCTACTACCCTACCCCAAGTTTTAGAAAGATCAGCAGAGCAAATCGTCGGAGAAAGCATTGTATATCTCCAGGGAGATGGCTCGGAAATAGTCCAATCATATGCAGAATTATTAGAAGAAGCTAAGAAAATCCTAGCGGGTTTAAGAAAGCAAGGATTAACCCCTCAAGACAAAGTAATTTTACAATTAGAAAAAAGTTGGGACATCATCCCGGCTTTCTGGGGATGTATTCTCGGGGGGTTTGTGCCGACAATTATGGAAGCACCTATTACCTACGTAGAATCTAACCCGATCGCTAAGAAGCTGCGTCAGATTTGGTAATTTTTAGACAAACCTTTCATCATTACTAACAAAGAACTGCCAGAAAAAATCCACTCCTTTTTATCAGGATCTGAGCAAAAAGTAAGCTGCATTGAAACCTTAAGGCACAACGCCCCAGATAAATCCTATTACCCCAGTCAGCCAGAGGAAACGGCATTTTTTAATCTCACCTCTGGCAGTACGGGAATCCCCAAATGCGTGAGACTGACCCACCGCAATCTCATCTCTCGCTCCAGGGGAGCCAATATTCTCAATCACCATCAACCAGAAGATGTAATCCTGAATTGGCTGCCTTTTGACCACATCGGCAGCATCTGCGACTGGCATATCCGTTGTATCGAATTGGGCTGCAAACAAGTTTACGCAGCAAAGGAATATATTTTAGGTCGCCCTCTCAACTGGTTGGATTTAATTGATAAATACAGAGTCAACTATAGCTGGGCACCTAACTTTGCCTATTCTCTGGTTAATGACTTGCTGGAACGAGAACCAAATCAAACCTGGGATTTGTCTTGCGTGCAATTCTTACTCACAGCAGGGGAAGCTGTTTCTTCCCAAGCCGTAGAGGAATTTATGGAGAATATGGCAGCCTATGGTTTGAGTAAAACTGCAATTCGCCCCGCTTTTGGGATGGCAGAGTTGGGTTCGGGGATAACCTATTATCAGCCCACACCAGAGGCTCCTTTAAAGTTCCATCGGGTAGATAAAGACTCTTTAAAAGGAACCATTAAACGAGTCGGGGCAGAACATCCCAACAGCAGCATTTTCGCCGATCTAGGGCCAGTTATCCCAGGAGTAACGATTCGGATTGTCGATGAAGAAAAGTCGATTTTGCCCGAAGATACTATAGGTCACTTGCAAGTATGTGGCGATGCCGTTTCTCCAGGTTACGATAAAAATCCTGAAGCGAATCGGGCATCTTTTCTAGAAAATGGTTGGTTTGATACTGGAGATTTAGGTTTCATCACCAACGGACACTTGGTGTTGACCGGTCGAGCCAAAGAGACCATTATTATCAATGGCGCAAATTACTACAGTCAGGAAATTGAAACTGTAGTCGAAGAAGTAGAAGGGGTCGAAGTTTCCTATACCGCAGCTTGTGCGGTTCGAGATGGAGGTGGCTCAACAGAAAAACTAGGGATTTTCTTCCATTTGACGACTCAAAAAGATGAAGAAATACTGCCGCTGTTGCAGACGATTCGAAAGCAGGTGATTTCCAAAATCGGGGTCAATCCAGATTACTTGATTCCCGTTCCTCGGGAGGTGATTCCGAAAACCGGTATCGGGAAAATCCAACGCTTACAATTGAGTAAGGGTTTTGAAGCCGGAGAATTTACCCAAATTCTGAAACAGTTGGGTGATCAAAATGCCCGATCGAGTAAGGAAAAGATTGCCCCCCGCAACAAATTAGAACATCAACTGGCTTCGATTTGGCAGGATGTGCTCGGAATTCCAACGGTCGGTATTGAAGATAACTTCTTTGAACTGGGGGGGAATTCGATCGTGGCAATGGCCATGGTGAACAAGCTACAAGACGAACTGAACAAAATTCTGCACCCAGTTGCCCTGTTTGACGCGCCAACAATTGCTACATTAGCTGAATATCTTCAAGAAAATTATTCGGAGCTAGCTGAGGAAACAGAAGGTAAAGTTGTCAGTAAGACAAGTAATACATTAGTAGAGAAACTGAACACCAAGCAAATTGGTCAGATGCGGCAATATCTACTGCATCACCTTTGTGGGGAATCTGTTCAATCCGATACATCTGGTAAGAAAAATAAACAAGCTATTTTCATCCTCTGTACCGGACGCTCTGGTTCTACTTTATTAAGGGTGATTATGGCCGGACACCCACAACTTTTCGCACCACCAGAGTTGTATCTGCTTTCGTTTAATACTCTTGCGGAACGCAAAGCTGCTTTTTCTGGGCGCAATAATTTCCTGGGAGAAGGGGTAATTCGCGCTATCATGGAAATCAAAAACTGTGATGGGGAACAAGCACAGCAGATTATGGAGGAGTTAGAGGAACAAAACTTGAGTACCAAGGAGTTTTTCTCTTTGATGCAAGAGTGGCTGCCAGGTCAAATCATAGCTGATAAGACTCCACCTTATGTGTTTAACCCAGAAGTTCTGCAACGTGCGGAGGAAGAGTTTGAAAATCCCCTTTATATCCACCTCCAGCGCCATCCCCTGGCCACAATTCGTTCAATGAAAGAGGCCAGGTTAGATTTGTTGGTGGCCATGGAAGAAAACCAGTTCTCAGTGGAGCAAAAAGGAGAATTGATGTGGTTGATAAGTCACCAAAATATATTAGAGTTCCTCAAGAATATACCCAGTTCCCGTCAGCATCAGCTTAAATATGAAGACTTAGTGCAGCAACCCGAAACTACTGTTGATCAGTTATGTGAATTTATCGGGATAGATTTCCATCCCGATATGCTCCAACCTTATAAGGAAAAGAAGCAGCGCATGACCGATGGGGTTCACGCTGTATCCAGGATGATGGGAGATCCTAAATTCCACACTTACAAAGGGATTAATGCCAAAGTTGCTGAGCGCTGGAAGGAAGAATATAAGGTAGACTTTTTGAGCCCAGAAACTTGGAAGGTAGCAGAGTCTTTGGGTTACGATCGCCCCTCGGAGAATTCGCTCAGCAATTCGTTACCCCTTACCGTCGAACAAGAATACATGTGGTGGCGTGCACATCCAGAGGGACTTTACAACAACACTTGGCGCATTTGGCGCATTGAAGGCCCATTAAACCTCAAGGTCTTGCAGGAAGCGATTAAAGAAATTGCCCGCCGTCACACTCCCCTCCACACCACTTTGGAAAAAGTAGATGGTTCTGTGGTACAGGTGGTACGCCCAGAAATGGAGCCAGCTTTTGAAGTAGTAGACTGCCCCAATATACCAGAAAACGAAGAGTCCCAGGTAATCCGGAACTATCTCGAAGAATGTTCCCTGCGTCAGTTCGACTTAGTCAACGGTCCGATGCTGCGGGTTAATATCCTGCGTTTGAGCGAAACCTCCCATATTCTCATGCCCTGCATCAACCACGCGACCACTGATGCTTCGTCTTGGGGCTTATTCATCCATGAATTAAACGCTCTCTACTCGGCCTTTGCTTCTGGACAGCCCTCACCCTTGCCACCACTGGCCATGACATTTACCGACTATGCCCAGTGGTATCAGCAATGGCTGCAGGCAGGGACCTTGGACAAGTGCCTCAACTACTGGCGAAAAACCCTGGCGGGAGCGGAACTTTTGGAGTTACCGACCGATCGGCCCCTTCCAGCCAACCCCACATTTCGCCAAGGCTCCGAACCGTTAAAGATTAGTGCCGACTTGAAGAGTAGCTTGGAAAACATCAGTAAGAAAGCCGGGGTAGTTTTATACGTTACTTTATTGTCAGCCTACGGAGTAGTTCTTGGCAGTGTTGCTAACCAAGAAGACTTTGCCATTGATTCCATCTTCGTCAATCGCCTGAGGAAAGAAGCCCAATCCTTAATTGGTCCTTTTGGCAATATCCTACCCCTGCGTTTGGATTTAAAAGGCGATCCTACTTTTGCCGAATTACTTGATCGCATACAGCAAACTGTCCGTAATGGTTACGCCCACAATAGTTTGCCTTTTCTTCAACTCGTGGATATCTGGAAAGCCCAAGGCAAGCAATTCAAATATCCTACTTCCGTAGGTTTCAATGTGATTAATGCAACCAACTCCGAACAACTGGAACTACCTGAAATGGAAGTCTCATTTATCGGGATGAAAAAGAAAGCCGTAGTCAGAAACCTACATTTGCGGATGTTGGCTAAAGACGGAGGTTATAGCGCTGACTTCAGGTACATTACCGATATCTTGGACGGCACGACAGTTGCTCGCATCGCCAGAAAATACCACTTTCTTCTGGAAAGTGTAGTAAAGGAGCCCCAAAAGCCCCTTTCTCAATTACGAGTAATGCTTGATCGAGTGGAGTAACTAGATTCCCTCCGATTTTGAACCCCCTTGAAAAAGTCCCCTGAAAACTAGGGGACTTACTCCTACATATTTCACCACTAAAAAACTGAGCCAAATATTCCACAGCGCTTTAGAGAAAGCTGTAGCTATAGCTGCCCCTACTCCACCGATGAGGGGAATGGCGATCGCATTTAACACGATATTGAGAATAGTCGCATAAATAAAAACGGGTAAAGATTTATTTTGATGACCCGTCATCACCATCAAATAGCCGACAGAACCACATAAAGCACTTACTAAATTGCCTAAAACCAAAATTTTGAGTTGCAAACTCGCTGCGATAAATTCTGAGCCAAATATTCCTAAAATGGGTTGACTGAAGACCGTGAGCAATAAGGAAATAGCCATAGAAGGCCAGAAAATCCACAGGGCAACTGCGGAAACCACCTTTTGCAGACCCTCGATATTGTTTTTAGCGTAAAGGGCTGCGAAACTGGAAGCGGCAACTATATTGATAATGCTCAGCACAACACTAACCCATTGAGCCGTATTCACCGCCGCACCGTACATCCCTGCTTGCTCTGGTCCCAATATTGAACCAACCATAATCGTGTCGATTTTACCAAGAATTTTCAAAAAACTCTGCTGTAATAACAAAATGAAAGCGACACCCAACCACTGTCGAATGGCATAGACCGGCTTGCTGGGTTCAAATTCTTCATTTAACTTAAACAATAACAATCCAAACTGGAATAACAGGGCAGCTAGGAAGGCGATTTCAGCGATCGCGATCGTAGAAATTCCGGTGAGGTCATGACTTGTCTGTATGAACAGAAATGCGCCACAGACTACCAAAACCGGCCAAATTATTTGTGATGGCGCGTATGCTAAAGTAACATCCTTGGCAGCTCTGGAAGTTTCCAATTGCAAATTTACTAGGGCTTGTAATGGTATCAGACCGATACCTATTAATAAAGGAGTGGCATAAGCAAAGTTGTGGTAATAATTCAGCAGTAAAATTACACCAGCAGCTAGCAAGCTAAGCAAAAGACTAGCGAGAATAGTGATCAACCAGCTACTGCGCACGATCCCTCGCAACAGTCCCCATTCTTCTTTGACCTGGTACTGGGAGACAAAGCGCAAAACGGTATGGGGTAAACCCAATCCTGCGGGAATTGCTAAGAGGATAGACCAAGCAATCACATATTCATAAATGCCATACTCAGTGGTACCCATCCATCGCGCCAGGAAAACCTGCACTACATAAGTCAGAAGAATACCTGCAAATTTTATGATCAGAGCTATTCCAGCTTCTTTAGCCAGAATACCTAAGTTAAGATTTTCGTCGGTAGTGGAAGATACGGTTTGAGTCATAAATTTTCTTGAAATCAAAGAAACGGGGTGAAAACCCAGCTACAAGCCTGATAAATTGCAAAAACATAAGACAGTTATATAGCATTTTTATTTAAAATGTAAACCTGTATGGTCTTTTTTTATTGGACAATAATACTGAGGATCTCTTTCCACTCTTGCATGGATGCCTTTTTCAGTAATTCGTATGTTTACAACCCAGATACAAAAGCTTTAAGCTAATGGGCTACGCCCATTAGCTGATGACTGAATGCTTACCATAAAAGTGACAAGAGAATGGGAATATTATCAAGTTTATATGTTAATTTATGAGCCGAGAAAATTTGGCAGCCTTTTTAAGCTGAGGGTTCCCACTTTACAAGCTCAGCAATCGAACTACTCAAAGGAGAGTTCTCGTTTACTGACAACACAATCCTGAAGGTATAAATTGATTAATTCTTGGTAATAAATTCCTTTTTCTTGCGCCTTGGCTTCAAAATATTCTATTACATCAATCCTCAAAGGCAAAGTTACTGGTTGCTTCAATTTTTTTGCATAAGGATTGGGGCGGCTTTTCATATTGGCAAGGTCATATTCTGGTTTCATGGTTTTATCCTCGATAGTGTTTAATTTAATTTTGGTGGCTTTTGTGACTTAAATTATTCTGATTTTTGGAACAATTAACCAACAGTAATATTCGCATTTTATAGTTTAGATATAGCCGTAAAAATCGGTCTTATATCTCAGAATTATCTTCGTCCCAAAACTGGATAGCCTTCTCATCATAGAACACCTTAAATACCAATCATTACTTCTACTGAAATCACTGCTGTCACTACTGCGGGAGTTGCTGTTATAGTCACTACTACTATTAGAACAGGTATCATTAGAGGTGCCATAATCAGTGCTGCTGAAGTCATAACTGCTGGAATCGCTGCTACTTTCACAACAGGTATTATTAGACTTGTCATATCTCTCAATACCCCACGTAAAGGAGAATTAATATGAGAAGGTTTCTAGCACTAGCACTTACAAGCCTCGTAATTGCTGCCTGCACTAGCTCGCTGGTTCCATCCGAAAGTATCACTCCGAAATCAGCAGCCGAACCAAGCCCCAAGGTTGTCTTGACCTCCGAAGTCAAGTGGGAGCAACTCAACCCCGCTCGCGGTGACAAGAGCCCGCAGGCTGGTACTCTTTGGGGCGATCGTACTGGCCCTGGAGCAGCAGGCTTTCTTCTTAAGCCAGCAGACGGCTTCAAGTCACCACCTCATATTCACAATATCGCCTACCGAGGAGTGGTCATTAGTGGCCTCATTCACAACGGTCATCCTAATGCGGAGGAAATTTATATGCCTGGGAGTTCTTTCTGGACCCAGCCAGCTGGAGGTGTGCATATTACCGCTGCCAAGGGTAATAACAGCCTGGCGTACATAGAGGTTGAGGATGCATTTGGAGTCCTTCCTGCAGAGAAGGCGTTTTATAGCGAAGACAAGCCGATCAACGTGGACGCATCGAACATCGTTTGGATCGATCAGCCCGGAATGCCAGCCTCTGCCAATGGACCAAAGGTAGCCTTTCTTTGGGGCAACCCACAGGACGATCAGTTGAACGGAACCCTTGTGAAGCTACCGGCTAAATTTACTGGAAAAATACTTAGCCACGGCTCAACCTTTCGCGCTGTAGTAATCCAGGGTCAACCACAGTACCAAGTGCCGAGTGAGACCGAGGTCAAGACCTTGGTGCCGGGCAGTTATTTCAGCTCAAAGGGAGAGTCGGAGCATCAGGTCTCGTCTAAAACGGGAGAGGAGAGCATCATTTATATACGCACGAATGGCAAGTTCGAGGTCATTTAGGGTGGGCAGTGGTTGATACAAATTCACCAAGCTGGACAAACACCTTGATAAACACTGCCCACCCTATGATTAATAACAATGGTGCAAGATTCCAGTATTAATTAACTGAAATCTTGCTAGCTCAACTGAATTTTGCCCCCCTAGCCCCCCAACTTTGGGGGGAACAAGAGTCAATTCTCAAAAAGCTGACCGATCAAGCAGTAAAATATCTAGCGATTGGGTGATAAGCTACAATTGCTGTCGTAGATTGCTCTGGGTACAACTGCTCACTCTCATCCATATATAACTTGATGCGATCGCATTCCAACAAACTATCCGCTTTGCTCCTACTTATCCAAAACTGATGTCCAGACCTGTACATTCCCTAACCAAGAATTGAGCTGCCCACGATTACAACCCACAGCTTCCCCTTCTGCCTCTAAACTAACGGAATGATTTCCTGAGGAAACAGGACCAAGATCAATTGTACCTGAGGTCAAGGGAAGGCTACTGAACTGGCCAGATGCGCCCCTCCACCCAAGGGTACCTGTAGAACGAACACGGTTACCGTCAAGGTAGAAATGGATTTTAATTGGGCTGCAATGAGTAGGGGGGACGTCATACTTGACTTTTAAGACACCGCGCGTTGTTACATCTATTGCGAAGCGGTTACTGCATACTTGGCCACTGCCAGTACAATTTACTGTTTCTGGGCCAAACTTTTGAGACTTGATACTCTCCTTAGGAAACAAATTATGCCAATTCGCGATCACAGCTGCCCCCAGTACACCAACCAGGCCAATTACAGCGACAATTATCTGTATCCTATGACTTTTATCTTGACCACCCATCCCACGTTACCAAAGGTTATGATCATCGACGTTCGATGACTTTTTCGTTTTTTAGTTTTGCCTAATTAATCATTATATACTATTGGGAGTAAATATTAAATGGGTGGACATTGTTCCGAGTCTGTTACCAGTTTTTCCTAGATCATGTAGGGTGGGCAATGCTTGATACAGCTTCACCAAGGTGCTTTAGCACCTTGATAAACACTGCCCACCCTATGATTAATAACAATGGTGCAAGATTCCAGTGTTCATTAACTGAAATCTTGCTAGCTCAACTGAATTTTGCCCCCCTAGCCCCCCAACTTTGGGGGGAACAAGAGTCAATTTGCTTCTAAAAGTCCCCCAAAATTGGGGGATTTAGGGGGCTTGGATGTAGCAAATGAGACTTCTCAGACAACCTCTAAGCAGTAAAATATCTAGCGATTGGGTGATAAGCTACAATTGCCGTGGTAGATTGCTCTGGATACAACTGCTCACTCTCATCCATGTATAACTTGATGCGATCGCATTCCAACAAATCCAACTGCTTGTACTGATCCTGGAGATTTGGACAAGCGGGATAGCCAAAACTATACCGTGAACCTTGATAGCGCTGAGCCAACACATCCCGAATGCTATCGGGTTCTTGATCTGCGAACCCTAACTCCCGACGAATCCGAGCATGACTCCACTCTGCCAAGGCTTCAGCCATTTGTACCGCCAATCCGTGGTAATACAAATAATCGGTATATTGATCACCATCAAATAATTTCTTAGCGTACTCTGTGGCAATATCACCTACAGTTACCGCCTGCATCGGGAACACATCGAATTGACCAGCTTCTGCCAACTCCTTCGGTAAAAAGAAATCCGCTATACACAAACGCTTACCAGACCGTTGCCGAGGAAACTCAAATCGTGCCACCTCTTGCAATTCCTTCGAGTCTTTAGCGCCTTCGGAATTCATCCCTTGGGCATCATAAATTATCAAGGAATTCCCCTCAGCTAAACAAGGAAAATATCCATAGACTACCTGGGGATGTAACAAGTTCTCAGCAAGAGTTTTTTCCTTCCATTTGGCCAGAATTGGGTCAACCTTTTCCTTCAAAAACTGATTATACTCCTCCCTCGACTGGTCCTTTGGCTTCCGAAACTGCCATTGTCCAGCAATCAACGCCTGCAAATCCAGATACCAAAAGACTTCCTCGAAGGAAATATCTTCTGGCTGGAGTATCTTGGTTCCCCAGAATGGCGGTGTTGGACGCTCAAGATCCAAGGTTACCCCTTCCGAACGATTAGTATCTGGGGGAGTTGAAAGGGGAGTTACTGGTTGAGAGTTGTCTTTTGAACCATTCTCCTGCAACTTGTCAACTTTCAATTCCGAAGACTCTTCAACTGCTAAACCATTCTCTAGCTCATCGATAAACCCTTTGATATCATCCCAGTTACCAGCTGATTTGGCTGGCATTAACTTATCCATGAAATGGAGGTCAGAAAAGGCATCTTTACCATAAATCACCTGACCGTTGTAGGTATTCTGGCAGTCCTTATGGACAAACTTTGGTGTTAGAGCCGCACCCCCTAGAATAACTGGTACCGTAATTCCCCGCTCATTAAAGGTTGCCAGATTATCCTTCATAAAGGCGGTAGACTTCACCAGTAGTCCACTCATGGCAATACAGTCAGCATTGTGCTTTTCATAAGCATCAATAATATTGTCCACTGGCTGTTTAATCCCCAAGTTAATCACCTCGTAGCCATTGTTGGACAAGATGATATCTACTAAATTCTTGCCAATATCGTGAACATCTCCTTTCACCGTAGCAATTACAAAGGTACCTTTAGCATTCTTACCTGCTTCAGATTTTTCCATATATGGCTCTAAATAAGCCACTGCTGCCTTCATGGTTTGAGCAGATTGTAATACAAACGGCAGCTGCATTTGCCCAGAACCAAATAGTTCTCCTACCACTTTCATACCGTCGAGCAAAAAGGTATTGATAATCTCCAGGGGAGGATATTTTTCTCGGGCTTTCTCCAGTTGTTCTTCTAAACCAATCCGTTCCCCATCAATAATATGACGCTTGAGCCGCTCTTCTACCGATAGGTTTTCATCCTGGGAGCGATCGCGTTTTGTGGTTTTGCCTTCAAACAGAGTAGTCAGCTCGGCCAAGGGGTCATAGGTACACACATCCCCATCAAACTCTCGCTGATCATAAATCAGTTTTCGACAAACCTCTTGATGCTCTGGCTCAATCTTGGCTAAGGGTAAAATCTTACTAGCACTGACAATGGCTGCATCCATCCCCGCTTGCATTGCTTCGTGCAAGAACATAGAATTAAGCACAATTCGTGCTGCTGGGTTTAGTCCGAAGGAAATATTAGAAACACCCAGGATAACATGACACCCAGGCAATTCTTCCCGAATCCGACGAATGGATTCGATTGTCCCTTTGCCGTTTTCCCGGTCTTCCTCAATTCCTGTGGAAATTGGTAACGCTAGAGTATCAAAGAAGAGTTCATGAGCTGGGATACCATATGCGATCGCATCGTTATAAGCACGTTTAGCAATTTCAAACTTCTTATCCGCTGTCCGAGCCATACCATCTTCATCGATAGTACCAATTACCACTCCCGCGCCATAGATTTTAGCTAACTCCAGTACCTTATAGAACCTAGGTTCCCCATCTTCGTAGTTAGTGGAGTTCAGGATAGACTTACCCCCAACCACCTTTAAGCCAGCCTCCATCTTTTCCCATTCCGTAGAGTCCAGCATCAGGGGTAAGGTAGAATTTTTTACTAAACGGGAGGCCAATTCGTTCATATCCCGCACTCCATCCCGTCCCACATAGTCCACGTTAACATCTAGGACGTTAGCGCCTTCCCGGATTTGGGATTTAGCCAAAGATACCAATCCATCCCAATCTTCTGCATTGAGCATGGTGCGGCACTTTTTAGAACCACTAGCATTGAGCCGTTCACCAACAATTAGGAAAGAATTATCTTGCTCATAAGGCTGGGAGCTGTAAATCGATGCTGCTGACGGTTCATGCTTAGGATGCCGTTCCTTCGGGGTCAGGGTTTTGGCAACCTCCGCTAACTGTTCAATATGAGCTGGCCTAGTACCGCAACAGCCACCAATAACTTGTACTCCCAAATCCTCTACAAAATGCATCAGTGCCATCCGCAGTTCCATGGGAGTAAGCCTGTAGTGAGCATGCCCTCCGACATTTTCCGGTAATCCAGCATTAGGGATACAAGAAACCACAAATGGGGAACATTCAGACAAGTATTTGATATGTTCCTTCATTTGCTCTGGCCCAGTGGCACAGTTAAGACCAAGGATATCAATCGGGTAAGGCTCTAGAATCGTTAGCGCCGCATTAATTTCTGACCCTACCAGCATAGTACCCATCACTTCCATAGTG
The DNA here is from genome assembly GCF_010692305.1 of Moorena sp. SIO4G3. Classification (NCBI taxonomy): domain Bacteria; kingdom Bacillati; phylum Cyanobacteriota; class Cyanophyceae; order Coleofasciculales; family Coleofasciculaceae; genus Moorena; species Moorena sp. SIO4G3. Next base: position 27,390 of record NZ_JAAHIG010000073.1, read on the forward strand.
ATCGATACCATCAGTGGCAGTCTTGCCCCTTTTTTTTCAAATACCTCTTCTATGGCATTCAGGGCTGCCTTAATTTGCAGCACATCCTGACAGGTTTCCACGATCAGCAAATCAGAACCGCCATCATACAACCCTAAGGCTTGTTCCACATAGGCGTTCTTCAAGGTATCAAAATCAATATGTCCCAGGGTAGGGAGTTTAGTACCAGGACCCATGGACCCTGCCACAAACCTAGGTTTTTCTGGAGTGGAGTATTCCGCTGCCATCCGTTTCCCTAGTTCCGCAGCAGCTTTATTGAGGTAATAGGCTTGGTCAGCTAGATCATATTCTGCCAGTACAATCGAGGTACCGCCAAAGGTATCGGTTTCAATCACATCTGCTCCCACCTCCAGGAAGCCCCGATGCACCTTTTCCACTGCTTCTGGTTTAGTATGGACTAGGTACTCATTACATCCCTCGTACTCAGGTCCACCAAAGTCTTCAGCAGTGAGGTTTTGGGTTTGGAGAGAGGTTCCAGTTGCCCCATCAAATACGATAACCGGGCGCTTTGGGCTATGGAGGTGATTGAGAAAAGGGCTATTCATAGATTCGATTCAGTTGCTATTTATTGACTTCAGTGGTGTGTTAACCGTTGACAGTTTAGGTAATTTAGTTGATTTATGTTGGCTCTTATAATTACTTTATCAAAAATCCACCAAATTATTTTATTTTATTTTTTGTATAATTTAAAGATTATACAAAATTAGGTTTTAACGAGACTATAAGTGGCAGTTTGTTGACAGTTTAAGGTTTAATGTTGAAGGTAAAAATTGAATTTCAATAAAAGTTACAAGCAACAGTAATAACAAAACTAGTTTAGACAATTTATTATTATTTTAATACTGGCTGGGCAACGTTAATTAACTAGTTTACCCGAACCCATTAAAGCAGATTAATAGCGTTGAACATACTTATAGTTAACAGATGCAGCGCTAACGACTCGGTTTACGTCGGCACGGATCTCTTGGAAAAGCCCAAGGGATCGTCTGTCCCTAAAGTGCAGCACAAGTTAGGCAGTACAGAGATTAAAAACTTGGTTATAGTTTGGCTAGCGAATTGTCTCCAATTCGAGAAACTAACAATCTCCTATAAAAAAGTGTATACTATAGAGTAACTATGTGATGGGAGAGACAATGCCAGTTAAAGACCTCACAATTGAAGAGTTTAAGGTTCTCATCCAAGAAACAGTGACTGAAACTCTAGAAGCACTGTTGAGCGATCCTGATAAAAATAAACAACTAAGACCTGAGGTTGTGCAAGAGTTGATTGATTCGGTGCATCGCACTCAGCTTGGAGAGCCTGGTATTCCTGCAGAGGAAGTAGCTGAGAAACTTAGCTTGAATTGGTAATGAGCTACCGCGTAGAGTTTACAGCAAAGGCAATGGTCGGCTTGGAGTCAGTTACTTCAACGGTGCAAGAGCGAATTATACAAAAAATTCGCGCTCCTTTGCGATAACTTTGATGGAATTACTCCCCAAGCACTCAGTGCAAATTTAAGTGGTCTCTTCAAACTCAGAATTGGGGATTACAGGGTAATTTACTCTTTTGACAATGAGGCTAAGTGCATCACAATCCACAAAGTGGCTCATCGGCGAGACATCTATTATGACTAGTCATTGGAACCCTCTAAGAAACAAAACTTCTGCTGAGCATATATACTCCTTCCAAGAACGAACTAGTTTTTTTAATCCTGAAGCTGCTTTTGCCCAGTGGGTTGCTATAGCAATCCGTGTCGGAATTGTGAGAATTTTTGATGGCATATTCCCTACTCCCTACTCCCTACTCCCTACTCCCTACTCCCTACTCCCTATTCCCTGATTAACCCATTAACCCTAGAATCTAAATTTCAGCCAATGTGGCAATACAACTAGAGATAAATCGTTTGTAATAACTATAGAAGGCTTGATTCCCTATTGGGAAAAAAACAAGGAGAAGTTAACATGGCAGTTATCAACGGTGATGAGGGGAATAATACTCTCGTTGGTACTCGGTTTGACGATGAGATCAATGGTTTTGATGGCAAAGACTTTCTCTTCGGTAGAAGCGGTGATGATACCCTAAATGGAGGGGATGATGAGGACATACTCTTGGGCGGACTAGGTCACGATTCCCTCAACGGTGGGGGAGATGATGATTTGCTGTTTGGAAACCAAGGCGATGATAGTCTTGATGGCGATACTGGCAATGACAGACTGTTTGGGGGCAGTGGCAACGATAACTTAATGGGTAGCTTTGGCAAAGATACCCTCAACGGTGGCAGTGGCAATGATACCTTAGTTGGTGTAGATATCTTTGACGAACAACCGGGTCAGTTGGAGAGGGATACTCTCACTGGTGGTGCAGGCAAAGATACCTTCGTTCTCGGAGATCCCTTTACAGTTTATTATGATGATAGTCAAGTTCGATTCATCATTGCGCCTCCTCCCACAGAACCCCCTCCAAGCTACGCTTTGATTACTGACTTTGAACCCGGTAAAGACGTTATCCAGCTCAAAGGAGCCATAGAGTATACATTAGAAGATGTTGAGCTTCTTAATGGCGTTTCTGGTCTAGGAATCTTCTTCGATGCTGACGGTTTTGAAGGTAACGGTTCTGAGCAACTGATTGGTATTATCCAAAGCCAAGAATCCTTAGATGGCCTGCAAATTAATATTGGTCGGGCAATCACGACTATTTCTTAATTCCCCTCCGGAAGAGAGTGTGGGGAGATGGGGAGATGGGGAGATGGGGAGATGGGGAGATGGGGAGATGGGGAGATGGGGGAGTGTGGGAAGTGTGGGAAGATTTTTAGTGCTAATGGGGTATCGAACGATGGGATCGCCTCAAGCCAAAAATGCGTTCGCGTAGCGTGACCTATGGTCAATCGCTTAGCGTGACCTATGGTCAATCGCGTAACGTGGCCTAGGCCAATCGCATTCATCCCATCCTTAGATCCCTTCAACTTTTTCCTGTTCCCTGTTCCCTTGTTTACATCTTAACTAAAAATGCTATCGCTATTTCAGTTTCCTGTCTTTTGTTGTCATCAAAGACAGGAAGCTGTTTTTTTTTATTACCAATAATAACTACAATTAAGTAAGCTATCAAGATTAGGCTGAATGATGATAGCTTATAGTTTACATTATAAACCAAATATAGCAATTCTCTATGCCATGAGGTACAAAGGGATCCCCCTAAATCCCCCTTATCAAGGGGGACTA
>NZ_JAAHIG010000730.1:0-1436 GCF_010692305.1 Moorena sp. SIO4G3
TCACAAGTGGAGCAAGTCTGGGAGCTGGGTTCCCATCGGTTAATGAGCTGAAACTCCCGACCGTACATAGCCGATTTAGCTTCACACATTACCCGAAAGATGCCCCATCCCTGACGACTAATCGCACGGGCCAATTTACGATTTTTGACCATCCCTTTCACATTCAAATCTTCCAAGCAAATAATTTGGTTCTCTTTCACTAGCTTGGTTGATAATTTGTGCAGGAAATCATTTCGTATATTGGCTATCTTCAAATGCAGTTTGGCAATCCGTTGTTTAGTTTGCTGCCAGCGATTAGACCCGTTCACCTGACGTGATAGCTTACGCTGAAACCGCCTGATTTTACGCTCTAATCGCTCGTAACCTGGAGACTGGATATACTCATTATTAGATGTGACCGCAAACGTTTTGATGCCCAAATCAACCCCTACCGCCTCATAATCGGCTGGGATAAACGGAATATCGATATCCACCACAAAACTGACATGATATTGGCCCACCTTATTTTTCAATACGGTTACTGAACTGGGTGTACTGGGCAATTCACGGGACCATTGCACCTGAATATCGCCTATCTTTGCGAGGAATAGCTTCCCGTTATCTCGAATCGAAAATCCATGCCGTGCAAATCGGGCCGACTGATTATCATGCCGCTTCTTGAACTGTGGAAAGCCCATCTTTTGACCTTTTCGTTCACCCTTCAACGACTTGAAAAAGGATGACAACGCTGTCCCTAAATCTCTGACCGATTGTTGGAGTGGAATATTAGAGACGCCACTTAACCAGGAACGCTGTTCAGTCTGCTTTGCTTGGGTGATAACGAGCTGTTGCAATTCACCATTACTAGGCCACGTTTCTCCCTTTTCTAACCCCTTGATCAGGGATAGGGCATCGTTCCACACAACCCGACTGCACCCAAACGTTTGGGCTAACCGTTCTTGCTGTTGGACTGTAGGGCAGATTCTGTAGTTATAGCGTAGTTTCATGCTTAATATTATAGTTGGCCGCTTGATAAATAACCATGAAATATAGGCGAGAACATCACAGCGTGTCTGACCTCAAAGCTCACTTGATATTCGTTACCAAATATCGGCAGAAAATATTAACCGCTGAAGGTTTAACCCTGATTCAGTCTGCCTTTGAAGGCGTTGCTCAAAAGATGAATTTTCAAATCCTGGAGTTTAATGGAGAGGCTGACCATGTTCACCTGCTGGTGGAGTACCCACCGAAGCTGTCCGTATCTCAGATGGTTAACTCACTCAAAGGGGTATCTAGCAGACGCTATGGGCAAGCTGGATTACCTAAACCCGATGGGAAGAAATCTTTATGGACCCCTGCACATTTTTCCGCTTCTGTTGGCGGGGCACCCATAGAAGTACTGAAGCAATACATTCAAAATCAAGAAAAGCCCTCCTAAAAGGACGGGGCTTGTATCC
>NZ_JAAHIG010000731.1:0-1432 GCF_010692305.1 Moorena sp. SIO4G3
TCTATTGCCTCTGCCAGTACAGACAACACTGTCAAACTCTGGCAAACTGATGGCGAATTAATTGATACCCTAGAAGGTCATCGTAATTGGGTTCTGGATGTTAGTTTTAGCTCCGATGGTAAGAGGCTAGCCACTGCTAGTGCTGATCACACCATCAAACTCTGGAACAGTGATGGGGAATTAATCGAAACCTTGGCTGGACATAGTGAGATGGTGCTAGATGTAAGTTTTAGTCCGGACAACAAGACGATTGCATCTGCTAGTGCAGACAAAACCATTAGACTCTGGGCCAGTGACGGGGGTATACTGGCACCGATCCGCCATAATCAAACTGTCAGAAGTGTAAGTTTCAGCCCCGATGGTGAAATGATTGCTACTGCTAGTGCAGACAATACCATTCAACTGTTGAGGCTTCAAGATCGTAGCAGAAAAGCCTTCTTGGCTCATGGTCAAGGGTTGACTGCAATTAGTTTCAGCCCTGATAGCACGATCATGGCTAGCGCTAGTGAAGATAAAACGGTTAAACTCTGGAGTTTAGATGGCTCCTTGCTTCATACTCTAGAAGGACACCAGGATCAGGTTTGGGGAGTTAGTTTTAGTCCCGATAGTAAGTTAATTGCCTCTGCTAGTGCTGACAAAACCGTGAAACTCTGGGATTTAGATGGCACCTTGTTGAAGACCTTAGAGGGGCACCAGGATCAGGTTTGGGGGGTCAGTTTTAGCCCAGACAGCAAACAGATTGCCTCTGCTAGTAGTGATGGAACGGTAAAACTCTGGAATCGTGAGGGCAAGTTGCTCAATACGTTGAAAGAGCATAATGATGATGTGAATTGGGTTAGTTTTAGTTCAGACGGGGAGATGATTGCTTCTGCTAGTAGTGATGGCACCGTAAAACTCTGGAATCGTGATGGCAAGTTGCTTAATACGTTGAAAGGGCATAATGGTGCCGTGAATTGGGTTAGTTTTAGTCCTGATGGAACCTTAATCGCATCTGCGAGTAGTGATACAACGGTTAATCTTTGGAGTCGGGATGGACATTTAATTAATACCTTTAAGGGACACAACGATTCGGTGTTTGGAGTCAGTTTCAGTCCCGATGGCAAATGGCTAGCTTCTGCTAGTAAAGACAAAACCGTGATTTTGTGGAATTTGGATGTGGATTATTTGCTACAGCGCGGTTGTAGTTGGTTGTACGATTATTGGCATCATAACCGTGATGCTCAAAGGGATAAGCTTTGTGGATTTTAACTGCAAGGGAATAGGGAGTAGGGAGTAGGGAGTAGGGAGTAGGGAGTAGGGATTAGTGCTATAGTTTATGAACTCTTGACTCTTGCCTCTTGCCTCTTGCCTCTTGCCCCACACTCCCCATCTCCCCATCTCCCCATCTCCCCATCTCCCCATCTCCCCATTTCCCCATTTCCCCATCTCCCCA
>NZ_JAAHIG010000732.1:0-1427 GCF_010692305.1 Moorena sp. SIO4G3
GACAGGGGTAGAGTTGGCAGGAGCTTTAATTGAGTTAATTACAGATACCTTAGCTAAAGACTATCGGGAACTTGATTTAAAACAAGTAAAAGTAATCTTAATTCATTCAGGAAATAGATTGCTTGCTAATTTTCCCGATCATTTAGGATACTACACTGAGCAAGCGCTATGCCGTCGGGGAGTTCAAATTCATTTTAACACTCGTGTTACTTCGGTCATGCCTGGAGCCATTGAATTAGAAGAGGGTTCGATAATTGAAACAGGAACTATTATTTGGGCTGTAGGAGTAAAAGCTAATCTTCCTGTAGACTCTGAAAAGTTAGCTACAGCTAGGAAATATCAAGTTTGTGTGCGCTCAACTTTGCAATTATTAGAACATCCAGAAGTCTATGCTGTGGGAGATGTTGCCTATGTTAAGCAAGACGGCAAAGCACTTTTAGGGATTGCACCTGAAGCTTTACAGCAAGGAACGGCAGTCGCTAGTAATCTCAAACGACAGCTTAGAGGATTATCTCTCAAACCTTTTAATTATTTCAACAAGGGAACAGCAGCAATTATTGCTCGCAATGCAGGAGTTGCTTATCTGTTTGGCAGAATTTCCTTAAAAGGCTGGTTAGCTTGGCTGTTATGGTTAGGGATCCATTTATATTATCTTCCCGGTTTATCAAATCGTTTAACTGTTTTGGGTAGTTGGATTAGAGATTATCTCACAGGAGAACGCAACGTACGCCAAATTTTCCCTGTGTCTAGCTCTACCAAAATCACTTTTTCCGACATACGATAACCAGGCTAAAGGCATCTTGTTGCTTAAATTAGCCGACTGGCTAATTTAACAGTACTTGCCATCTGGCTTATATCTACAACAGATCTAAGCATCACTTAAAATAGTCTTAACCAACTCAATAGCAGCATCTGGACTTGTTGCCAAAAAAACATTCTCCTGGGAAAGACTACAGAAAAACTGTTGACTCTCGGGATGGTCACTCAACAAAACTACTTTTTTCCAACTTTTTAGAGCCCAGCAATTAAACCCCTAAAAATAGGTATAAATCGGTATTTAATATCATAAAATGGACATTGACATTTTGCTAGCGATAGAGTAATATTAAAGTATTAGGACTCAGATTTGACGATGCCCAAAAAAGTAGGAGTGACCAAGAAAATATCAACCCAGATTGTTCCTGTAGTGGGGATGACTGAGTCGGTTGAACTTGAGTTGTTGTCCACGATGAATAAATTGGGCGTCGTCAGGTCTGAGTCCTACAACAAATTGGGCAGCATCAGCCATTGGGGACTTGACTGGGTGCGGCTCGTTCCAACTAGGAGCCTTCAGCGACTGAAGGGGTATGAGTTGGGGACTTGCGCAGGATAAAACCTGAAAAGTCTAACTACCTATCGGATGCAGGTGAAAGCCCTGCCTATGAGGA
>NZ_JAAHIG010000733.1:0-1427 GCF_010692305.1 Moorena sp. SIO4G3
TGCTCGAATTGCTGGGGTAATTGCCAAGCAGTATGGTAACAGTGGTTTCGATGGACACATTACTCTCAACTTCAAGGGAGCTGCGGGTCAAAGCTTTGGTGCCTTTAACCTGCCTAGTATGACCCTGATTTTAACTGGTGAAGCGAATGACTATGTAGGCAAAGGGATGCATGGTGGTGAAATTATTATCAAACCACCAGCTGATGCCACCTACGACCCGGCTAACAATGTGATTGTAGGTAACACCTGCCTCTACGGTGCCACTGGTGGAACATTATTTGCCCATGGCGGTGCTGGTGAGCGGTTTGGTGTGCGCAACTCTAAAGGCTATGCTGTGATTGAGGCAGCTGGTGATCACTGCTGTGAATATATGACCGGTGGTGTAATTGTAGTCTTAGGGAAAGTGGGACGCAATGTCGGTGCTGGTATGACTGGTGGTTTAGCCTACTTCCTAGATGAAGAGGAGAGTTTTCCCGCCAAAGTGAACCAGGATGTCAAGATTCAACGGGTGATTTCAGCGGCTGGAGAGCAGCAGTTGAAAGACTTAATTAAAGACCATGCCACTCGGACTGGTAGCCCGAAAGCCCAGATGATTCTGGACAACTGGTCTGAATATCTGCCCAAATTCTGGCAAGTGGTACCACCTTCTGAGGTGGATACTCCTCAAGCCAATCCTGATGTGGCAGAGGAACGGGAGTTAGTTTCTTCTACCGTAGCCTAAAGCAGTTGAAGGTTAAAGGTTCCAGGTTGGCTTGGGTTACAAGTTACAGGTTAGAAGGTTAAAGGTTGGTTTGCTCACCTTTAACCTTCAACCTGTAACCTGGGAAAGAGAATATTAAGCAAGGGAACAAACATCTTTGAGTGGCGGGACTCGTCGATGGAGTGATTACAAAAATCCCCGATAGTCGTTCATCCCCGCGTTTTTAAACCGGGTCAGAAGTTAGCGCAAGAATAGTGCAGCCAAAGCAAGTTGGTAGGTAGGCCATCTGCATGTGACAGGTTTTGTTGTAAGGCTGCACTATTAATCAGGTTTCGTCTCCGGGATGGTGAGTGAATCTGAGATGCTTCGGTCAGAAGATTAGTATAATTCTCAAAAGTCTGATTTTTATAACCTTTAATGTAAGCGATCGCTAATTCGCGCTATATAGCTCATAACTGTATTTTTGTTAACTGTATTTTTGTTAATTGTTGACCCTTGACTGGTGACTGTTAACAGTCAATGAAAAGCTGTTTAATTAGCAGGGTAAGGGCAAGAATCAATAAGCTGTGGCTTATTGATAAAAAGACCGGGTCATTTTCAACAACTTAACTCTATTGCGAGTATAGTTCTACGAGATTATAGGGGTTTCGAGCCACGATCAACGGATATACACCCAATGCACATTGGGAGCTATTTTTTATTGCATTTACCCTGGTTTAATTAGTTG
>NZ_JAAHIG010000734.1:0-1415 GCF_010692305.1 Moorena sp. SIO4G3
ACCGTAAGATAGTGGAGCCTTGTCTTGATGCAGTCGCTCATGGGGGAAACCCCCAAGACCGCGCTGCATCGCTATTAACAAATATTGAACCCTTTTCTGCATAACCTGCTAACTATAAAGGCTCCACAATAAACAGGTTTCGTCTCCGGGGGGAACCCCCAAGACCGCGCTGCCTTCCCAAGACCGCGCTGCATCGCTTTTATAAGCTTCCCAAAAATCTGTATAACACACAGCACATTGTCGAACCACTGGAGGGAAAGACTGCTACAGTGTAAAGCTTTGAGTTTGGGAAAATGTGCAATTAATTAATTGCACCTGCTTAAAGGCAATGTTGTATCACTACATGTTTATCACTACCAATTAATTACCTACTCTGGATCTGTGTAACCCTTACATTGCAAGGCTTTGAGTTTCATTAAATGTGCAATTAATTTTATGCACCTGCTTACTTTAGCATAACAGGTACGGAAGAAGCAAATTTTTAATAAAATATATTCGGCTATAGTAAATTTACTTTTTACTTGGTAGAATTCGGAGCAAGTTGTCAACAGTTATGTTTTATGTTAATAAAATATTTACCTGTTTTTCCCACAAAACCTTCCTGATTTTTCCCACAAAACCTACCTTCATTATTTTTACCATAAAATTCTCAAACCTTTAGATAGCAAGCATTTGAACCTGTTTCGTTACCCCGTCAGAACATAGATCCTGAACAGCTTTACAAAATGTTACAATAATAAAGTGCATTTCATAATAGCTTCTGTTAAGCTACTGAATGATAGTTTTTATAAGTATAAAAAACTAACCAACACAGTGTTTTTTTATACCATTACAGTAGTAAGCTAGAAAGGATTGAACCCTGAATATGCTCACACCAAACCAGATTCAACACTTTGAAGAAAAGGGATGGTTAGGCCCCCTGGATATATTTACAAGTTCAGAAGTAGAATCTGTCAAAAAATGTATAGAAACTAATAGTTCAATTAAAGAAGTAGAGGGTCAGCCGATGATGATGCTCTACAACAATGTCCTGAACCTCAACACATCTCGTGACCTTCATCTGTTTCATCAACCGATAGCCGAGATGTTTAAAAACAACAAAATTGTTCGGGTACTAAACCAGTTGGGTGGGGACAATTTACTATTGTGGAACAGTAATGTTTTTTGCAAAATGCCAGGGGAAGGAGAGATCAAATGGCATCAAGTTTATGATTCTTACGACCCCAGCGCTTATGATCCTCAAAAGCCAGCACTGCTTTACCCGAATACTGAAGATATTATAAATATAGGTTCTTCAGTACCTAATATGCTAAACTAATACCTTAAGTCGTTAATACAATAAAAAACCTGTATAAAATTATAGCCCAAAATGTAGCTTTATTTAAATTATAAAGATGAGCTATTGTTCACTAGAA
>NZ_JAAHIG010000735.1:0-1388 GCF_010692305.1 Moorena sp. SIO4G3
ACTAATCCCAGGTTTAGCTAGGTACAAGTAAGACCAACTGTAGTATGTGAATACTGATGGGTTTGACCCCATATCTGTAGTAGTTAAAACTACATTTGTCAGGAAATAGGAGAATAACTGCGCTCCCACTAATCCCAGGTTTAGCTAGGTACAAGTAAGACCAACTGTAGTATGTGAATACTGATGGGTTTGACCCCATATCTGTAGTAGTTAAAACTACATTTCTAAGGAAATAAAAGAATAACTGTGGTGCTACTAATCCCAGGTTTAGCTAGGTACAAGTAAGACCAACTGTAGTATGTGAATACTGATGGGTTTGACCCCATATCTGTAGTAGTTAAAACTACATTTGTAAGGAAATAGGAGAATAACTGTGGTGCTACTAATCCCAGGTTTAGCTAGGTACAAGTAAGACCAACTGTAGTATGTGAATACTGATGGGTTTGACCCCATATCTGTAGTAGTTAAAACTACATTTGTAAGGGAATAAGAGAATAACTGCGCTCCCACTAATCCCAGGTTTAGCTAGTTATAGCACTACGCATTAAAGTTAGGACATTGATAAAAGCTGAAAAAGGTGCGACCCGTGGCGAATTTAATAATTAGATGCGGAAAGCGCACCTAAGGTAGCTTTTTAGTCAACTTTTGCCTCTTGCCTCTTGCCTTGCGGGTAGCGCTATACAAGTAAGACAAACTCGACGAAGTAGCAGCGGAAACTGAAAACCCCAGCTAGCAGCTGCCACGCTCTGGTGCCAACTACTAGCTGGGGTTTATCTATCTGATCTTAAAATTTATAAATTTTGTAATGGTGTCCGTCAACTTGGAGGAATGTTCTGCCACAACTCCGCTGCAATAAACCTCGACAAATGCCCCACATTCGTTGTTGCAATTACAACATCTGGAACTCCAAGAGTCATGGCCTGAGCCACCAGAATCATATCAGCATCAATCGTTTTGTCACCTGCTGTTGGTTGTCCTTGCTGACGAGCTTGTGCCCAAAGTTGTGCAGCTTGACGCATTGCAACCGTTCTAATTGGCAAATACTCAATCAACTTGGTTAAATCATCTAGACGAGCAATGCCTTTTGTCTTCTTTGCTCGCAACAACTCACGGCGAATCTCATAGTCTACAATCTCTGGAATGATCACACGACTCCCTGATGTCAGGTGAGTTTGAAGCCACTGAGCACAAGCAACACTCTGAGCAGACAGCTTTGGATTGGTGATGAGACCGACCTGTCGTCCATCCAACACTATGGCTCCCCTCACCAAGTTACACCTTTCATCTCAATCGGGAATAACTGACGCTCAGAAAGTCGATCCTGATCCAATGCATCGATCAAATACTGACCTGTTTCTTGCTGCTCTTCAATATCGTGATCATCAATC
>NZ_JAAHIG010000736.1:0-1360 GCF_010692305.1 Moorena sp. SIO4G3
TTAGTATAGTACAAAATATTCCTATACAATATTTATCCAAAGAAAAACCAACGAGAGAGGGAGCTGGTTCATGGTCTCCAGGTCAAAAACTTTTAATGTTAAGAATGAGTGCTCAATATAATTCTTTAGCAGAGTATATAATCAAAAATTTTGAAGGTTAATCATAAGCTGGGATTATCTGCTAATACTTATTTTTGTTTCTCTTCCGTACTTGTTATGCTAAATAAACACTTTGGCAAAGGGAGCTAAGGCCGTGGGCTACGCTTCCCGGACAAAGCTGGGACTTCGGAGCAGTTTGACCCGGTGGTGCCTTACATGACGGACTGTCCCAATACTGACTACCGAGAAAATCAGGGGGAGCCCGTCCCTGAAGCACCACTAGCAACTATAACTAGCTCCCCTTTGACGGCGCTGCATGGCTTGGTCAAATAATTCTAATGGAAGAGGTTATCTGCCGAGAGGCAGATCTAACCTAAGAGCAGTAGCTCGATTGCTCAATTTAGAGGACAAAACGATGAAAGGGATTTTCGGTGCTCTACTACCAGGACTGATCACAACCGGTTTTGTAGGCGCAACACTACTACCCGCTACACCGGCAGCTGCTGGTGATTTACTAAGAGATATCGGTATTGGTGCCGCTGCTGGTGCCGTCATTGGAGAATTAACTGACAACGGCTCATTGATTGGTAATAGTGCCAATGGCGCTGCCGCTGGTGCTGCTGTCAATGCTACTAAGCGCAATAGAACTAGAGCTCGGCGTAACAGTGCCGGGAGTCTAGTTCAAGATGCAGGGTTTGGTGCTGCTGCTAGTGTGGTGACTGGCGTGATCATTGATAATGGTTCAGTGGTAGATAATGCGGTTAAAGGTGCTGCTACTGGTCTAACCATTAACCTTCTAGACCGTTGAGATTTCCAAGTAGCCCATACCTTGGGATTCTTTAATCCTCGGTAACCGATGTTTATTAGTAATGTAACTACTTAGGTCTGAACCTAAGTTAATGGTTAGGTTAGCTTTGTTTAGGATAAATGCTGCATGATTAAGGTCAGCATTTATCCTGTTGCCCTCGCTCAAAGGAAAAACCAATGCGATCGCGAAGCGGTTCCAAAGGAACATCGCATTCGCCCACTACCAATTAGGATGCGCTATCACCACTATCGAAACCATATCCCCCTCCCCCAGGGGTCTCAATCACAAACACATCACCTGCATTCATTTCCACTACCCCAGTACTACCCAACTCCTCAAGCGTTCCATCCTTCCGTTCCACATAATTTTTTCCCAAAGCACCCGCTTCACCACCATTTAACCCAAAAGGCTTGACCACTCGACGTCCAGATAGAATTCCTGCAGTCATAGGTT
>NZ_JAAHIG010000737.1:0-1341 GCF_010692305.1 Moorena sp. SIO4G3
GCGTAGCATAGGTGTGGGATGAATTTTACACAGAGTCCTTGGGATCGGGAAAGCGAGCTATTAAACTTCTAAGTACCTCAGATTGGTTCATTCCTCTCTTCTCTGCCTCTTGTGCTAATTTTTTCTTTTCGTATTCGGTTAAACGGATTGTCATTTTTATAGTTTTCATTTTGACTTGCCATTTGGCTGGTTGTGTTATCTATTAATGATAGGTCGAAAAACAGAGGACAGCAACAATGAGAGCAGCCTATCAATACCGGCTAAGATTGACTAAGTCGCAAGAAACGGAAGTAGAAAGATGGCTGGACATGCTCCGATGTCAATATAACTACTTACTGGCGGACAGGTTTAACTGGTATGAACAAAATCGCTGCTCTATTAACTCTTGTCCTCTTGTTTGTTATTTGCCGGATTTACGAAATAATCCCGACTATTTTTCCCAGAAAAAGACTCTACCTCAACTAAAGAAGGATAGACCTTGGTACGGAGTTGTTCAATCTCAAGTTTTACAAGATTGCGTAAAGAGAGTTGATCTTGCCTTTAAACGATTTCTTAAGGGTGACAGCAACGGAAAGAAAAGTGGGAGACCTCGATTTAAGGGAAAAAACAGATATAAATCGTTTACATTCCCTTCGCTTTCCAAAAATCCAATACAAGGAAATATTTTGACTCTTCCAAAATTCGGGAAAGTCAAAATGATTTATCACAGACCCATTCCAGAAGGTTTTAAGATCAAGACAGCTACTATAACCCGTAAAGCAGATGGGTATTATGTTACGCTGTCGATCCAAGATGATACTGTACCCGACATTATTCCAGTAGATGGTGTAATTAACCCTGTCGGGATAGACATGGGTCTCAAGTCTTTCCTGGTGAAGTCGGATGGTTCAGAAGTCCCTATCCCTCAGTACTATCGGAAAGCTCAAAAGCGTCTAAAGAAAATCCAACAATCTGTCAGTAGATCGAAGAAAGGGAGTATTAACAGGAAAAAGGCTGTTAACAGACTAGGGAAGGCACACAAGAAAGTAGCGGATACAAGGAAAGACTTTCATTTCAAGACCGCCAAGGAGTTACTAGACAATCACGTTCGCGTAGCGTCGCCTTCGGCGAATCTAGTTGCCCATGAAAAGCTAAATATTAAAGGTCTAGCTAAAACTAAACTAGCTAAATCTGTGTTAGACGCTGGATGGGGACAATTTCTGTCTATATTGTCAGTCAAAGCCGTTCGCGTAGCGTGGCCTACGGCCTTAAATGCTGGACTGGTAACAAAAGCAGTAAATCCCAGAAATACAAGCCAGAACTGTTCTAACTGCGGGAAAAGAGTACCGAAGAAACTAAAAG
>NZ_JAAHIG010000738.1:0-1333 GCF_010692305.1 Moorena sp. SIO4G3
TCATTGAAATTAGACCAGAACAACAAATCAATAAATCGAATAGGCCAGTTATCGGTTTCATTGATAGTTTGCTAGACTTCAGCCCTGAACGCATCAAAGAACTCAAAGAGCGTGGTTATGAAGATGCCCAGCGTTGCTTGCAGCCAATTCTCGAAACCTTTATAGCCCTTAGACATTGGCGTAACTCTAGAAAACAAGTGGTTTTACTGACAAACAAGTTGCACAATGATCCACCACTATTGGATGATCAACAGGTGTGATAAACAAAGGTTGACCATTGATAGTCAAGAGAAACAACTATACATCCCTACAACCATCAACTGTCAACCTTTAACTAATAACTATCGCAATAGTGACCTCTAAACAAGCCACTTGATATTAGAAATTCATTTCAGCAGCTTGGACTTTCTCAACTTGCTTCTTCTTAATAACTAGCAACACTTGAGATAGCATAATTGCGCCGATGAAAAGCATCAACCACTTAATCCGAGCTGGGTCTTGTAAGACGACTTCTACATCCCTTTGACCAAATCCACCAACATTAGGATCAGTACTCAGAGCTTGTCCTGATACTACTTTATCTCCTTCAGCAACCAGTAACTCTGGGCCAGGGGGAACCGTATCAACTACAGTCTCGCCGTCTGCTGTCTTGATAGTGACGTCGTAGCCAACATACTCTTCAAAGGTAATTTTGGTAATTTCACCAGTGGCAGAGGCATTGAAGGCATTATTATTGCTAAGGTTACCAGCGGGGTAAACCTGACCCCGTCCCCGGTTACCACCGACATGAAGCTGGTATTTACCAAAATAGATATCTTTCTCAGTTCTAGGGTCAGGAGAGAGAACTGGGAACACAATTTCTTGATACTCCTCACCTGGTAGAGGACCAACGAGTACTATATTTTCCTGGTCTTCGCTGTAAGGTTGGTAGTAAATGTTCTCGGTTTCTTCTTTGATTTCCTCCGGAATCCGGTCAGGAGGAGCAATCTTGAAACCTTCCGGTAACATCACCACGGCACCGACCTGTAAGCCACCTTTAGAACCATCACCATAGACCTCTTGTGCCTCTAGGTCATAGGGGATCTTAACCACAGCTTCAAATACAGAATCTGGCAGTACCGATTGGGGGATTTCCACTTCTGTCGGTTTCTGTGCTAAGTGACAATTAGCACAAGCCAGCTTACCAGTGGCATCACGAGGGGTTTGTGGAGCAGTTTGCTGTGCCCAGAAGGGATAGGCAGCAGCTGACTGGGGAACTGCCAGATCACTGGCAAAGAAAAGCGCCACAGCTGCCACAACCAAAACGATAGCTCTGGCAATCATCCCCTTGCCA
>NZ_JAAHIG010000739.1:0-1328 GCF_010692305.1 Moorena sp. SIO4G3
CTGGTTGACTGACAAAAAGTTAAGCACAAATTGGTCAAATGCTTATCAGGAGGGAGATAGCAGGTATTGACAGCAAGTGAGTGGGAGCCAGCATTCTAAAGACAGATACCATTCAAATCCTAGGAATGCTGTGAAAAAAACTCCCGTCTCTACAATGCCCTTAAGACCTGGTTGGGTCAACCCCATGAATGGGCTCACCTGGGTCACCTGACCACCTGTTTATGGATGGTGGTGGCCTTGATCCAAACAGGGGAAGTCAATTTGACCCGTTGGATTCCCTACATCCCGTGGTTCGGCCAATATGCTCAAAGCAAGCAACGTCGGATACAACGCTGGCTTTACAATTCTCGGATTAACATTCATCGGCTGTACAAACCATTGATTCAAGCAGCTTTGGCGGATTGGAAAGATGACTCTATATATCTGAGTTTGGACACCTCACTGTTCTGGGATGAGTATTGTCTGGTGCGATTGGTTGTGGTGCATCGAGGACGGGCCTTACCTGTGGTTTGGCGGGTTATGGAACATCCTAGTGCGTCTGTCTCATTCAATGATTATCGAGAAATACTGCAACAAGCCCTTGAACGGTTGCCCAAGGGAGTCAAGGTGGTTTTGCTTGCAGACCGTGGCTTTGTCCACACTGATTTGATGAAAGCGATGACCTGCCAATGGGGATGGCATTATCGGATTCGATTGAAAAAGGACAGTTGGATAAGGCGAGCAGGGATTGGCTGGTCTCAGCTTAAAGATTTCCATGTTCTACGTGGAGTTGCCCTGTGCTTTCATAACGTCAGGCGGCACTTGGAGCACGCTGTGTGGTCCGGTTCATCTGGTCTTCGGTCGCAACAATGTCAATGGTGATAATGGGCCATTATCAGTGATGAACAGACCACTCTCCAAACATGCGCAAGAATATGGGTTGCGGTTTGATATCGAGGAAAACTTTTTGGATGACCAGTCCAATGGGAGCGAATGTGCAGAAGTCTGAAATTCGTTCAGTGCCTGCCCTATCTCGGTTGTGGTTTATCTTGGCCGTAGCCACTCTATACGTCACCGCTCAAGGTGTTGAGGTTGTAGAAACGGGTAAGCGTCGGTGGGTCGATACTCACTGGTTTCGGGGTAACAGCTACTTTCGGATTGGTTGGGAGTGGATCAAAGCCTATGCCAGAGAATGGCTGGACACTAATTCGACGGGTGTGTTTCACAACTAATCAAGACCCTGACCCGGTGATAGCTTCGCGAAAACAACATGAGAAACGATGTTATCGGCTGGAATTCAAAATACAAACGTACAAGTATGCTGCTGAATAGTTTTGTCAGTCAACCAG
>NZ_JAAHIG010000074.1:0-30139 GCF_010692305.1 Moorena sp. SIO4G3
TAACCCTTTTACCCATAGCCGACCAACCATAAAGGCTGCCTTATTCTTGCGGTAACTTCTGACCCTGAGCTCTGAAGCGTACTTTTACACCTTGAAGGTAGCCTTTTAGTCAGTCAGGCGGGTCATCAACCAACTTTATTCTAACACGATTCGCAACAAGTCCTCGTCTCGCTATCCATCCCCACCGTGAAAGACGGTGGGGATGGATAGCGAGTTTTGTTAAATTTGCTCTAAGACTTTGGTATAAGAGGTAGAGCTAATTTTGCTGTGGAGGCTAAAAGCCAGTGAGCCTCCCTGGCTGACCCTTGATTTTTAGAACACTGAACTGATACTTTTTCATAAGTTAATCGGGATAGATTCAGTATCTAAATACACTTTTGGTGTGTTTTTTTGGTTGATCCCTATGGGGTTTTGCTATAAAGCAAGCCAATTCTTTCAGAACCCTGGTTTTTTTGTTACTTTTTGTAAAATAAAATATTTCTATTTGTAACAAAATAGTTAAGAAAATATTAAAGCTTTAGGGGCTAACGATATGGCTATAACCTAGGCTGGTCAACAGCTTGCTATCTATAACAAGCTGAGGTAGGAGGTAGCAGAATTAAATGTGAAGAGGAGATAAAATTTTTTTCACAAAAAAAGAGTTATCATGAAAACATTGAATTTACCTGTATCTAGTTGCAGATTTTGTCAGTATTATCAGTCAGAAGGACGACGAGGGGGTATGTGTCAACAACTTGGGGTGCCTGTCAGAGCTACCTGGAAAGCTTGTGCTTTTGCTATGCCTACCTTTTCTTCTTCTTGGGAGAAACTAGAAGAGATTTGGCAAGATGAACAACTGATGCTCACAGAGGAGCTATCGGTAAAGTGCTCTGAAAAATCCTCTGGGACAGACAAGACCATTCAAGGTGAGACCATCACCTCTAAGAATTCGTCAACAGACATCATGCTGGTGTAAATTGTTGATGTAAATTATTCGTATTATCAGTAATATCAGCAGTAACTTACTAGTAACTCTACCCTTAAGACAATCAATAATTCAAATAAAAAAATTTCACAAAAATCAGTTTAAACCAAATCTTCTAGTTCTAGTAGTTACCTGCTTAAAGGTGTCAGCTTAAAAAGCCAAATAATTTGATAAAACTCGGCACCTGATATCTGCTATTAAAATACATTTCCTCGCACTTTGATTGCAAATAAGGTGCGTTTTTTATTGATAATCAAATTTTGCACCAAGTTTAAAATTGTTTAAAATTAATCTGTAAAGGTAGGGAACAGGGAACGGGGAACTTCGGATCAGTGATAAAATTTGACTCTGTGTTGATGCAGCCCCTCCACACTCGTGCTTTGCATGGCTGACAGCGGTAATTGTGCCCTACTCCCTACTCCCTACTCCCTACTCCCTACTCCCTACTCCCCAGAAATTTGTACCTCACCAATTGAGAACTGCTATAATCTAAGGTAACCAAGGATATTGACGAAAATCTGGTGGACGCTTTTCTAGGAAAGCTTGTTTACCTTCGGCTCCTTCTTCTGTCATGTAATAGAGTAAGGTAGCATTGCCAGCTAGCTCTTGTAAACCAGCTTGACCGTCACAATCGGCGTTAAAAGCAGCTTTCAAGCAACGAATGGCAATAGGACTTTTTGCCAAAATTTCCTTTGCCCACTGTAGCCCTTCTGCTTCCAACTGCTCCACTGGCACGACACAGTTAACTAAACCCATTTCTAGGGCTTGAGATGCGGTGTATTGACGACAGAGAAACCAAATTTCTCGGGCTTTTTTTTGACCAACAATTCGGGAAAGATAGCTAGCGCCAAATCCACCATCAAAACTACCGACTTTCGGGCCAGTTTGACCAAAGATAGCATTATCAGCAGCAATCGTTAGGTCACAAATCAGATGTAGGACATGACCACCACCAATAGCATATCCAGCAACTAGGGCAATCACTACTTTGGGTATGGAACGAATCAGGCGTTGCAAATCCAATACGTTTAAGCGAGGAACACCATCTTCTCCAATATATCCAGCCTTGCCTCGTACACTTTGGTCACCACCAGCACAAAAGGCGTATTTGCCATCGGTGTGAGGACCAGCACCAGTTAATAAAACAACACCAATACTGTGATCTTCGCGGGCATCACAGAAAGCATCATAAAGTTCAAAGACGGTTTTGGGACGAAAGGCGTTGCGTTTGTGGGGACGATTGATGGTAATTTTGGCAATACCGTCGGTTTTGTGGTATAGAATGTCTTCATAAGTTTTGGGAGTTTGCCAGTCAATTTGCATAACGTTTTCCATGCGATCGCTATTCAAGTTTAAAATCATATCAAATTCAAAAGGTTCGCAAGTTTGCTAAGCATTGTCATTCCCACTTACAATCGCTTACCGATTCTAAAAAAGTGCCTAATCGCGTTAGAAAATCAACAACTCAGGCAAGATAGCATAGGTGCGCTCTTACTTGGCGAATTAAATTCGCCACGGGTCGCACCTCAGGTCTTGGATTATGAAGTTGTCTTAGTAGATGATGGCTCAACGGATGGCACTTTAGATTGGTTGACAGCACACGGGGATCAGTTTCCCCATGTACGCTCATTTGCTCAAAACCACGCTGGACCGGCTGCAGCTCGGAATTTAGGGGTGAAGCAGGCCCTTGGTGAAATAATTATCTTTATTGATAGTGATTTAGTAGTTACTGAGCATTTCCTCCAGTCTCATGCTGATGCTTTGGTAAAGGCAGAGCAGCGTCTGGGATGCGATCGCTTATTCACCTACGGTTGGGTGATCAATACCTGTAATTTCGACGACCCTACCAGCGAACCCTATAAAATTACCGATTTCTCTGCTGCCTATTTTGCGACGGGGAATGTTGCGATCGCACGAAAATGGCTCTTAGAAGCTGGACTGTTTGATACCCGCTTCCAACTTTATGGCTGGGAAGACTTAGAACTGGGTGTCCGACTCAAACAGTTGGGCTTAAAACTGATTAAATGTCCGGAAGCGGTAGGTTATCATTGGCATCCTCCCTTTAGCCTCGACCAAATTCCCCGAATGATTGACCGGGAAATTCAACGGGGGCGTATGGGTGTGTTATTCTACCGGAAGCACCCTACCTGGGAAGTCAGGATGATGATTCAGATGACCTGGCTACACCGATTACTCTGGGGGATTCTGTCTTTAGGTGGACGACTCAACGAACGCACCATGGCTCCCTTTTTACAATGGCTAATTGACCGAGGTAAATCCCAGCTAGCTTTAGAAATTGCCCGAATTTTCCTTAACTGGTATAACGTCCAAGGTGTTTATGCGGCTAATCGGGAGATGGAAGGTTGAAGGTTTAAGGTGGTCGGTTGAAGGTTGAAGGTTGAAGGTTGGAGGTTGGAAGTTGTTCGCGTAGCGTGGCCTATTGGCCAAGGTTGTTCGCGTAGCGTGGCCTATTGGCCAAGGTTGTTCGCGTAGCGTGGCCTATTGGCCAAGGTTGTTCGCGTAGCGTGGCCTATTGGCCAAGGTTGGAGGTTGAAGGTGGTCGGTTCGAGGTTGACAGTCAAGAAAATAAATATTTAAGCTGATTTGCATTTAAATTGGTTATTTCCCGTTCCCTGTTCCCTGTTCCCTGTTCCCTGTTCCCTGTTCCCTAAAATATTTAGTGATTACTCGAAAGACAAAGCTGCGATCGCTAAACAACCCCATCCCAGAATTAATGCCGCACCACCTAATGGTGCGATCGCTCCTAGCCACTTGATCCCGGTTAAACTGAGGGCGTACAAACTACCAGAAAAAATGGCAATTCCAGCGATAAAAGCTGAGCCAGCTAAGGTAAGGGAGGTTTGTGCTACTTCTGCGCGGCTCAACAACAAGGCTACTAACATTAGCGCTAGGGCATGGTACATTTGATAGCGAGCACCTGTCTGAAAAATCTCTAATGCTCGTTCGGTAAGTTTTTCTTTCAAAGCGTGGCTAGCAAAGGCTCCAGCTGCTACTGATAATCCTCCTAATATCGATGCGATCGCTAAAAAAATCCGAGTCATCAATTTTGTCCTTGCTAAAGCGTAAAATTATAAAATATTTTCCCTTCTTCACTAACCTCAAATGTGGCATCACATTCTCTAGCTTTGTGGTCCAAATAGTCTTGAGCTACAGCTATAGGAAGTTTGGCTGCTATTGCTAATTTCAATACTGAAATTCTACCATTTTCGTCTTGAATCAAGCGATAAAATGTAGACTGAAGCTTTTCGAGGACTTCTTTTTCCTCTTGTCGATACATTCCCCATGCTAACCATACTCCCCAAAAGGTAGCTGGTATACCTACTATCAAACTTCCCAGCGCATCAACTTTATCCTGCGACGTTGCTTCCCTTCGAGTTGATACTACAACAGGTACCATCAATAATAGAATACCAAAGGTCAGGACCAAACCAGCAGATATTTTTTTAAACCGTTTCATTATAATAGCAAATTTTTAGCAAAAGTTATTGTTTAGCATGACCAGACAATTTCGATTAGATATCAGCTAATGCGCTACGCGCACGCTGCGCGAACAGCTAATGCGCTACGCGCACGCGTGCGCGTTCAGCTATCAGCTAAGAGGTTTATTTTCAGCTGACCGTTGACCGCTGACCGCTGACCGCTGACCGCTGACCGCTGAATGCTTATTTTTTTTCAGCTAGCTTAGCAGGAGCCTCACACCATAATCTTTGATTTGGTGTCAGAGGAATGCGCGGCTGTTAAAGGGGTTCAATACCCCTTTAACAGCCAATTACACTTTCGGGGAATCCTGAGATTTAATATATCTTCGTAATCATTTAATCATCTTTCATGGCAACCTTTCCAAAATCTGTACACTAATTAGTGTAGTATTAACTATAGTTACCAACACCAGGGGATGAAATACACTTACCAGTATAAAGCACTTCCAACCACCGACCAAAAGCTAGAGATAAATCTTTGGCTCAGGATTTGCCAGTACTGGTATAATCGTCAGCTTGGTGAAAGGTTTGATTGGTGGGAACATAACAGAACTTCGGTTAACTCTTGCCCCTTGGTCTGTCATCTTCCTGAACTGCGCGATCGCCCCAACTACTACAGCCAAAAGAAACTTTTACCAGGACTCAAAAAGGGTAAGGTAACAGTGGAATGGTCAGGGGAGGATTTGGATTTTTCACGGGTTCCAGCTAATACTCTCCAGCAGGTCTGTAAACGTGTAGAGAAGGCGTTTGATCGGTTTATTTCTGGGGACACCAACGGCAAGAGGAGTGGTAAGCCTCGCTTCAAATCTCAGCCTCGTTATCGCTCATTTATTGTTGAAGGAGCAGGTTTAACCCTGCATTCGTGTTCGACTGGGGGAAAGTTCCTTTACCTGAAAATACCCAAGATCGGCTTGCTAAAAATTCGCTCTCACCGCCATCTACCCGATGGTGCAATCCTCAAACAAGTGCAATTCATCAATAAAAGTGATGGATGGTTTGTAAACCTTAAACTCGATGATCCTACTGTTCCTGGTATTACACCTGATGTAATCGTGGCGAATTGGGAGAACTCCCTAGGAATGGATGCAGTACTGCACCAGGAGTACTATCTGGCGACATCTTTAGGGGTAAAACTACCATCGGCAAAGTTCTTGAGGCGCAATCAATCTAAATTAGCCAAAATTTCCAAAAAGAAAAATGCTCGCAAGCGCGGCAGTAAAGCACGCCGAAAACTAGCGAAAAAAGAGGGACGGCAACACCAAAAGATTGCTCGCGCCAGAAAAGATTTCCAATACAAGACTGCCCACAGCTTAGTAAGTACAGGCAAGAAAGTATTCTTTCATGAAAACCTCAACCTTAAAGGTTTAAGTAAGCGTAATGCACCATTACGAGACAAAGAAGGGAAATACCTACCAAATGGTCAATCGGCAAAGTCCGGGCTCAACTTAAGTTGGGCGGATGCCGCCTTTGGAGAATTCTTTGTAATCCTTGGTCACATAGCTGCGAAAGCTGGAGCCGTTGTGGTTGCCAAGAATCCTGCTTACACCTCTCAATTGTTATCCTATCGAGATCAAGTGATTTTTACTGATTGCGGTATCCGGAAATATTGGGATGAAATAGAAAACCTCTGGGTTGATAGAGATATTAATGCTGCTATCAACATCAAGAGAGTGGGGCTGGACGTGTTCCCCACTATAAAACGCCGTAAAGGTAGCATCAAAATAGTTGATTCTATTACTGATGATACCTCCAAGGAAGTTCTACGCACTCTTCGGGGTGCCTGAGAAGCCTACACCATACCTTTAAAGTTGGTGTAGGAGCGTCACTTACGAATAGCTTCCAATAAGCGAGAATAGTAAAAGCGAGTGCTAGTCATTTCCTGTCGCTGAATCGAAAACCCATTATTTTCTAAAATAGTAACAATATCTGCTTCTCGATGCTGATAGGCGCGAGTGGTTTTACTTGGTCCTGGAAAAAACTCACCAATCTTTTTAAGTGCAGTAAGAAGCAAGGTTTTCGGTGCAAAGCTAAGAATTAAACGAGACTCTGCCAAAGAAGCTAAATGAGTTATCATCTCAGCCGCTTTATCCTGGGGATAATGAATCAAAACATCTAGACAAATTACGGTGTGGTAGCTACCACCTAACCCTTCCAAATCCTTGACCATAAACGAGAGATTCTCAGTATTCCCTAAACTCTCCTTAGCCCTTACCTGAGCTTCTTCTACCATTTTGTGAGAAATATCACTAGCAAAAACTATAGCGCTATTTTTGGCCAGAGGAATACTCAGACTCCCAACACCACAGCCAGCATCACAAATCGACAAACCTGACAAATTACCATCAGCCTCCAACCAACTGATCACTTTATCCACAGTCTGCTGATGACCAATCCGGATATCTTGCTGTACTCGGTTAACCTCGCCATCACCATAAATCCGCCGCCAGCGGTCAAAACCAGTGGCATTGAAATAATCCTTAACAATGGCCTTATCATTAACTGTATTCATATTCATACTCAACACTCTCCTGACCTTGGTATGATTCGCGTCTTTGCGGTTCATCAAAAAATCATCCCTTGAACCTCTAAGACCGAATTAAAAATTACGGTCTTAGATTCTGAACAGCAGTTACCCACTGCTCCATTCCAACAAATCAAATAATTCGAGTTGAACAAATTCGACTTGTTTAGGATTCCCAGACTCACCGCCCAACGGCAGTGATTTATTCCTCATTTTAGAACCTGTTGATTCAGGTTTGGGCGTGACTTTCTGGCTGACCACCAGTAGCTTAGTTGAACTAAGATTTAGCTGTTTAATTCCACGATTACCAATGACAATAGCTGCATCAATATCAGCATCTTCGTGGTGTCCGCAAGATTCACATATCAACTTTTCACCATCTCGGTTTTTTGGGCTGACATAACCACATTTAGAACATTCCTGAGACGTTCTTATAGGGTTAATATCTTTCACCCAATTTCCTAGCTTCCTGGCTTGATGTTTAGTTTTCTGTTTGAGTCTATACCAAGAAGCATCAGAAATTGCCTTATTGAGCTGAGACTTGGCTGATTGATTATTTCTTAGATATCGCTTTTGTTCTTCATCCCACTTCGGCTTACACCTAGCTTTCATCCCCCGAACATTCAAATCCTCAAACACAATCATATCAGCAGACTCAGCAATCTTTTTTGCTATCTTCCACTGATAATCCTGTCTTTGACGACGGATTTTCTGATGAACACTAGCGACTCGTTTTGCGGCTTTTTTTCTATTCTTTGAGCCCCGTTTCTTACGGCTTAAACGTCGTTGTCTAATTCTTAATCTACGTGATGACTGCTTATCAAAA
This sequence comes from Moorena sp. SIO4G3, assembly GCF_010692305.1. Taxonomy (NCBI): domain Bacteria; kingdom Bacillati; phylum Cyanobacteriota; class Cyanophyceae; order Coleofasciculales; family Coleofasciculaceae; genus Moorena; species Moorena sp. SIO4G3. The sequence continues at coordinate 7,812 of NZ_JAAHIG010000074.1, forward strand.
CGAGGATTAGCAATCAGTTGGCCGTTGCTCAGAGAAGCAAGTTTTTTGATCCCAACATCAACACCAATACAGGTTTTAATTTCTTGTTCGGTTTTAATTGGAGTATCCGGCACAGTCTCGTCTCTTAAGAGAATCGAAGCATACCAGCCATCGACTTCTCGACTCAAAGTAACGGTTCTAATCTCCCAGGATTCAGGAATATAACGAGAAATAAAAAACTTCATTTGTCCCAGAACCGGGAAGGTAATCCTGTTTCCAGACAGTCGAACAGTTTTAGGCTTAAACTCTATGCCGACATTGTGGTGACTCTTGAACTTTGGGAATCCTCGACCCTGCTTAAAGAAGCCTGTAAAAGCTTTGTCTAAATGCCTTAAAGACTGTTGAAGTACATCAGAGCAAACTGTAGAATACCAGGGTTTTGTCTGTCTCCACTCCGTAGCTAGGGAGGAGTGCATCTCGTAAGCTGTTCGTCTCGGATTGAATTTTTTCTCTCGAGGTCTACGACTTGGATTATCTGTTTTCCAGGGATAGCCTAACGATGCAGATTTATTGACAGAACAGGTCAGTGGGCAAGCAACAGCAGTTGTCGTCAAATCGCAATAGTTGCCCAGTATTTTGGTGTGGTGATAACTATCAATCCTATCTCTAAGACACAGGTTATATAAAGAGCCGATCTTCTGCTGCCAATCTAACAACATTGATTTTTGCTCCCGATCTGGCTGTATCTTAAACCGATAAGCAGTTTGCATTGACCTTTTTACAATAAGCCTGGTAAAGTAGGACTGTTGAGAATAGTACCACACAGTCATGGCAACACGCAAGTTAATTGGAGGTACAGTTGACGACCTCTCAATTCATTTAGTTCTAGTAACCAAATACCGAAAAAAAATTATCAACAGTGAAATTATCAATTATCTTGAGGATTTCCGTCGATATATATGCAAAAAAAATGATTGTATATTTATAGAATGAACGGCTAGCATGACCAATTTGATCGGCTATATTAATCTCAATTTTGTTTGTAAAAACTATTAGCTTTTTTGCTAAAAAAATCAAAATCATAACCAGTCAAGGAATTATCAAAAATCGCCATATTGATGGTGAATGTAAATTATACAATAATTAGTGTTCGGGAAGATTGGTTATTTTGTATCTTATTAGTGGTGCGAATCATGAAACATGAAGAAATATATCTGCGAAAACCAAAATACCCCGTCCTCGCTCTTCCCCGACGACCGAATCAAAGATTACGGTCGCAGTACCCTTAGAGGCAGAGTGATGGATATTGACGACCTTCTCCAATCCTTTAAACACTTTGGTGTTCAGCTTGGCTTAGAACGCATACAGGAACTTCTATCGCGCTTAGGTAATCCCCAGCAGGATTTTCCAATCATTCACGTGGCTGGAACTAATGGTAAAGGCTCAGTTTGTGCCTACCTGTCTTCTATACTCACCCAAGCTGGCTACCGAGTCGGACGTTATACTTCTCCTCACCTGGTGGATTGGACAGAACGGATTTGCCTTAACCAAGAACCGATCTCCACCCATACCCTAGCCACAATTTTGCAGCAAGTTAAGGCAGCAATTCCAAAAAACTGTTCCGATCCACCAACCCTATTTGAAGTGACTACTGCTGCTGCTTGGTTGTATTTTGCTCAGCAGCAGGTGGATGTGGCTGTAATAGAAGTGGGATTGGGAGGACGGCTGGATGCAACGAATGTATGCGATCGCGTTTTGGTTAGTATTATCACATCCCTAAGTTGGGAACATTGGCAGCGCCTGGGACCGACCTTGGCTGATATTGCCAAGGAGAAGGCTGGAATCCTAAAGCCTGGCTGTCCTGCAGTCATTGGTCCGCTCCCGCCAGAGGCTAGGGCAGTGGTTGAATCAAGGGTGAATCAGTTGGGATGTCCAGTGGTGTGGGTAGACTCAGCAGTAGAGTTGCCAGAGGGGAAGATGCCAAGCACCCGACAAGATCTCAGATGGGTAGAGTATGGGGGAATCAGCTATAGTTTGCCCTTGTTGGGGGAAGTGCAGTTGGTTAATTCGGCGATTGCGATCGCAACGGTACAAGTTCTGCAACAGCAGGGTTGGGAGATACCAGAAAATGCGATCGCATCGGGGATGGCCAAAACCACTTGGCTGGGACGTTTGCAGTGGACTAGCTGGGAGAATCACCATTTACTGATTGATGGAGCTCATAATCAAGCCTCTGCTCAGGGGTTGAGACAATATGTTGATACCCTAGGTAAATCGGTCAACTGGGTAATGGGTATACTCTCGACCAAAGACCATGCTGGTATTTTTAATGCCTTGCTCAGACCAGGGGATCGATTATACCTAGTGCCAGTACCTGACCACAGTTCAGCTGAGCTAGACTACTTGGCTACTCTCGCGCAACAAATTTGTCCAACCTTAGCCGATTGTGCTACTTATCCAGAGTTAGTGACAGGACTCCGTGCTAGCTTTAACAAAGCCGAAGCTGAAGATAAGATTACTGTCCTTTGTGGTTCTCTGTACCTAGTTGGTCACTTTTTGCGAACAGAAGCTTTTGTTGACAGTAATGGCAATGGCTAATCGCTAATGGCTAAAATTAGCAATTTCAGGATTAATCAAAAAATTGTCATGATTATAAGATAAATTGGGTACGATCAATAGCAACCTAATGTTAAAACCCCGATCTACTTAACTCAGATCTGGTATCTAAATAAGATAATTTTTGATCCCATATTTCCTACTCCCTACTCCCTACTCCCTACTCCCTACTCCCTTTGCTAGATATGGTTAACCATCTTAAAAATTTATTTTCCCGCCGCAAGCAAGGTGTTGGTATAGAATTAGCCCCAGAACGAATTCATATTGCTCAATTGCAGCGGCAAGGTCAGAGCCTAAAAGCTACAACCCTATATTCTCATGAGGTTCCAGAAGGGATCTGGGAAGGAGGACAAATTGTTGATTCCCCTGGTTTAGCGGAACTGATTCGAGAAGCTCTACAGGAGAGTCAAGTGAAAGTGGAGCGGGTTGCTACTGCTTTACCAATGCGAGAAGCAGTAATCCGGATTATTCCGATTCCTGCTGAGCTAGATGATAACGAGCTTCGGGATATGGTACTAAACCATGAAGCTGGCTTATATTTGCCCTATCCCCGGGAAGAAGTGGATTTGGATTATCAGAAGCTTGGCTTCTTTGTGGATGAAGATGGAATCGAAAAGGTACAAGTCCTGCTGGTGGCTACTCGCAAAGAAATCACCGATAGCTATCTCGATACCTTTGAGCAGGTAGGTTTACAAGTAGATGTACTCGAAATTAATAGCTTTGCCCTGATTCGGACCATCCGAGAACAACTGCGTCAATTTCCTTCCCAAGAGGCAGCCGTTCTGGTAGATATTGAATTTGATAGTACTGAAATTGCCATTATTGTAGATGGTGTCCCGCAGTTTTCCCGTACTGTTCCCATTGGTACCTACCAACTTCAGAGCGCTCTATCACGGGCGATGAATTTACCAGCCTCTAGAAACACTGAACTGCTCCAGGGGATGACTATTCCCAGTACCCCAGTTGATGGCATGCGCACCGGCTCGACCGGGGTAAATCCAGGTATGGTAGCTCTGATCCAAGTCTTGGGAGAAATTGCTGATGAACTAAGGCGCTCTATCGATTTTTACCTCAATCAGATGGACAATCTAGAAGTAGCCCAACTCCTACTAGCTGGTCCTGGGGGTGGTATCGGACAACTTGATGAATTTTTTACCCAACGGTTAAGCTTGCCCACGATTCAGGTGGATCCGGTGGCGGCTCTTTCCCTAGAAGTGGAGAAAGATATTCCGATGGTAGAACGACCGAGCTTAGGAACTGTGCTTGGATTAGGATTACGAGAGGTATAGCACTATGTATAGTCTTGATATTAATTTTTTAAAAGACCGAAATCCTGAGGAGATCAAGTCCGTTCAGGATGGAGCCGGTAGACAAGGGATGGCCTTAGGGGAAATGACCCCTCTACTGATTGGAGCTGCAGTGGGCCTAATCCTACCTGGATTGGTGGGAGGTTTTTGGGTGGTTCTCCAACATCAAAACGCCCGATTGAAGGAGGAAATTGCTGATGTTGACCAGAAACTGGCAGCCTTGGGGGCACAAAAGCAACGAATTAGTAAGCTAAACAAGGAACTCAAGCTGGTCAACGAAGAAACTAATGCTCTTGCCAGTGTCTTTAATCAAATTAAGCCTTGGTCAGCGATGTTACAGGACATTCGTGAGCGCACTCCTCCCGGAGTCCAAATTAAAGACATCGAGCAACAGCAAGTCACTGACAAAAACGCTTCTAAGGATGAGTCTAACGCTAACTCACGACCTAGCATCGAGCTGGATATTTCCGGTACAGCTCGAACCTTTGATGATGTGAATTACTTTTTGCTGACGCTACAGAATTCTTCTTTTTTCGACAAAAATGATACTCAACTTATCAAAGCTCAGTTAGTCAATAATCCCACCAAATTAGAAATTCCTGAGAGTCAAAAAGAATTAGTAACTCAGGTAAAATATACCCTGCCCAAAGTGGTAGAATATACTATTAAAACTCAACTGAGTGATATCCCCGCTTCTGAGCTCTTAAAAGAGTTAGACCGTAAAGGAGCAGTAGGATTAGTGACTCGAATTAGAAACCTTCAATCTCAAGGAGTGATTCAACAATGACCTATGCTACTGATGACGAGTTTATGAGTGTTGAAGGTCAGGAGGAAGAGCCTGAGTATCCTACTGCCTTCGGCATTACCTTTACTCCCCAAGTTTCTGGGATTACCTTTGGTATTCTTGGTCTGGCAGCTGCTATCTATCTAGCCATGAACCTGATGCTACCGGCTTGGCAGGAGTATCAGGCTTTACGAAATGATTTATCAGGCAAGCAAAATGACCTCCAAAATCCCGAAGTACTCCAGAAAAAAATTAAACAAAAAGAGGAGGAACTCAAGCAAGCCAAGCAGCAAAACCGCCGGGTATTGAGTTTGTTTTCTACAGAAAAAAGTCTAGATACTTTATTGCTTGATCTCAATACCTTTGTTAAGGATACTAGAGGGACTTTACTTAGATATGAGCCAGATTCCGAGGGAATAAATATAGTTAATGATGGCTCTTTAGGAACCCTAGTTGATGGAAAATTAAAACGGAGAACCGTCAATGTGGAAATTGAGGGTAGCTTCCAACAAGTCCAGTCAATTATGCGCAGCTTTGAGCGCCTCCAGTCGATGTTGCTGATCAAAGACCTAGAAGCTCAAATCAGTGAACCGCAAACACTAGTGCTACAGCAAGGTAGATTAGTTCCTGGTCCTCAACCTAAGCTTAAAACTAGCTTAACCCTGGAAGCTCTTATGCCTGCTAGAGATTTGGATAAGGAGGAAGAAGAAAAAGCTGAGGAAAAGGATGCTAAGAAAAAGTCAGGCAGGTAAGAATAAATAATCCCAAGTTCCTTTAGTCTTGCTGCATTCTTGCTACCAATTTAATGATGGGGAGATGGCAAGATGGGGAAATTAAGCAGTAGCCAAGTTGCTGGAAATTGGGATAACCTACTGTTTGATTGAGCTGAGATGGTTATTGTTGTTCTTGTTTGTTGAGTGTTTAGTATTTTCTCTTTAACGTCTCAACGGTCAATAGTCAATAGTCAACTGTCAATAGCCCTTAATATGACATAATTTCTGTCATAATTTCTGTGATTTCAGTCAGGAGATTTGAGGAAGTGACCGTGAGACAGATTCAAGTATGTGGTGGAGTGTTCGCGGCTACAGCAGTGGCTTTATGGGCAACACAGCCTGTAGTAGCAGCAAGCCAAGTTAGTGCTATACGGTTCAACCAGCAGGGGAGTGAACTGGAACTGAAACTTGAGACAAAAGGGGGCAATGAGCCTCCACAGATTTTTGCTGTTAACCAAGGCAATGTCTTGGTAGCTGATCTGGTGAATACCCAGCTGAGTTTGCCCAAAGGGACTAACTTCCGTCAGACTAACCCCCTACCCAATATCAGTGCGGTTGCGGTTAAGGAACTGGATGACAATCGGGTCAGGGTAACAATTCGAGGCACTGACAAACTCCCAATCAGTTCACTGATCCAAAGGGACGCTCAGGGAATTACCTTAGGCATTGACACCACTACTGAGAATCAGGGCATATTATCTATCCAAGACTCATCGGTGATGAAGCTGGCTCAAGTTCCTAATACAGAAACTAATACTGAAACGGAACAGATGGAGAAACCGGCAGAACTTTCGGAACCAGAGCCAGAGGCTAACCCCTCAGAAACTCCTGAACCTCCAGAAATCGTGGCTCCTGAGCCAGATGTGCTGGTACCTGAGCCAGAAATTATTATTGATGGGATACCCGCAGCTCCAGCTAATGCGGTGCAACCGATTGCGCCAGCGCCCCCCTTCTTACCTAGAGCAGTAGCACCACCAGTAGGGGATATTGCTGTATCTAATATTAATGCTGCTGCTAGCACTATAGATCTTGGCACAGCAACTCTAGTGCCCCGTTTAGTATTACGAGAAGCACCGATTCGAGAAGTGTTGTCTCTGTTAGCTCGTTCGGCTGGACTCAATCTGGCCTTTGCTGAGTCAGATGAAGACTCCGGTGCAGCACAGTTCACCATTTCTATTGATTTAGAAAACGAACCTGTCCAAGATGCTTTCAACTATATTCTCCAGCTGTCTGGTCTTCAGGCTAACCGTCGGGGAAGCACAATTTTTGTTGGGGCAAAACTCCCTCAAGCCGCTCGTAATCTAATTAGTCGTACTCTACGGCTCAATCAAGCCAGTGCCCAAGGGGCTGCTACTTTCCTAGCCACTCAGGGAGCAGAAGTGCAACAGGTAGTAAGCGAGACCGAAGAAATCATCGATCCTGAAACCCAACGAGTGGTGCGACAAATCCAACGAGCCCCAGAAATTCAACCAGTTACCGCTGAGCGGGAAGACGGTAGCCAAGGGGCACTGTTGCTGGAGGGATTAGCAGTATCTACGGATGAGCGACTTAATTCCATATCTCTGGTGGGTGAGCCCAGGCAAATTGAAATTGCGACATCTTTACTCAAACAGTTGGATGCTCGTCGCCGTCAAGTGGCGGTAAATGTCAAGATTATTGATGTTAACCTATCTGGAATCGATGCCTATAATGCCAGTTTCTCCTTTGGGATTAATGATACTTTTGTAGTCAGTGATGACGGAGCCGCAGCAGTTAATTTCGGTAGGGTTAATCCCCCCAGTAGAGGTGATGTGGTTAGTGGTCAGTTTCCTAATATTGAGCCATTTGATTTTCGAGCTGTAGACGGAGATGGTGATATATTTTTTGATAGACAAAATGCTCCCTTTGATAACCTAGTTGAGGGTTTCAGTGAAGGCTCTGGTACTCGATCAGGCTTCGCACGCCCCGGCTTTGGTCGAAATAATAATCCATTCCAGCCAGGTGTGATAGGTGTCGAGCGTCAAGATGATGGAAACGAGTTTACCTTTGCGCTTCCTTCTCTATTCCAGTACCCTGATAAGTTTTTATTAACGTTGCAGGCTCAGATTACCAGCAGCAACGCCAAGATTCTGACCGACCCGACTCTCCTGATTCAAGAAGGACAGGAAGCTAGTGTCAAGTTGGTTCAGCAGGTATTGACTAGTGTAAGGACAGATATAGACTTAGATGGTGGTGTGGCGACTAGAACGATCACCCCGGTTATTGAAGAGGCTGGTTTAACCCTAACGGTGAATGTTGAGAGAATTGACGATAATGGTTTTATCACTTTATCGACATCTCCGGTGATCACAGCTCCCTCTGGAAGTCAAAACTTTAACAGTGATAATGCACAAAATACAATCACTTTCCTAAGTCGCCGAGAACTAAGCTCTGGACTAGTTCGTCTGCGGGATAGTCAGACGTTAATTCTATCTGGCATTATTCAGGACACTGACCGCACAAACGTAACAAAGGTGCCAATTTTGGGTGATATTCCGTTGCTTGGTGCTCTCTTCAGAAGTACCGAAAAGACCAATGAACGCCGTGAAGTGATTATCCTGCTGACCCCTCAAATTCTGGATGACACAGACCGCAATGGTGGGTATGGTTACAGCTACACCCCTGGACGGGATGCCCGTCAAATGCTAAACCGGGGAGGGTTTCAGTCTCCAGGAAACTAAGGTAAAGGTAAGGTAAACGTGAATTAACACTTATCCCCCCGAGCGAGGGATTGCTCGCTCGGGGGTAATTAACTTATGGATTTGACTACTCCCCCCTACTTTAGTGGTGGGAATAGTTAGGTTTTGAAGCTTTTACCAAAAATCCCCGATACCCTTCAGCCCCGTCTCTGAGCGAGCGGGGATGAAGGGTCGCAGCGGTCTTTAGCCGCCGTGAAAAAGATTTGATTTTGATTTAAAAGATTATGCTGAGTATGTTAGAGTAATGATATAACAGAAGAGGTCGAGTTCTGGTGATCATAATAGAGTTTAAGGCAGACGGGAAACCCCTTCAATATCAAGCAATAGACGAAGCGATTCGGACGGTTAAGTTTATCCGTAATAGCTGTATTCGTTTATGGATGGATAATAAAGGAACAGGCAAATACGACCTTAGCAAGTACTCAAAAATACTGGCTAAAGAATTCCCTTTTGCTAATGAACTAAACTCTACTGCTCGACAAGCTGCGGCTGAAAGGGCATGGTCATCAATTTCTCGTTTCTTTGAGAACTGCAAGAAAAAAGTACCTGGGAAGAAAGGCTATCCCCGTTTCCAGAAGCACTGTAGATCGGTTGAGTATAAACAATCAGGATGGAAGCTTTCTCCTGATAAAAAGTCAATCACCTTCAGTGATAAGAAGGGAATCGGAAAGCTGAAGCTCAAAGGTACTTGGGACTTGTGGCGCTTCGACAAGAAGCAAATTAAGCGAGTCCGTATTGTCAAGAGGGCGGATGGTTACTACGTTCAATTTTGCGTCTCTGTCGATGTAAAAGAACAATTAGACCCCGCCGATGCCACTATAGGATTAGATGTAGGACTAAAAGATTTCTACACCGATTCTAGAGGAAGTACAGAACCAAATCCTCGTTTTTATAGGTCTGGGGAAAAACGATTAAAGTTTTATCAACGCCGGGTTTCCCGGAAAAAGAAAGGCTCATATAACCGTAGGAAAGCCGTTAACAGATTAGGTAGACAGCACCTTAAAATAAGTAGGCAGCGTGAAGAATATGCCAAGAGACTGGCACGTTGCGTAGTCCGGTCTAACGACCTGGTCGCTTACGAAGATTTAAGGATTAAAAACTTGGTTAAAAACCACTGTCTAGCTAAATCTATTAACGATGCAGGTTGGTATCAATTTAGAAAATGGTTAGAGCATTTTGGTGAGAAGTTTGGTAGAGTCACCGTTGCGGTAAATCCTGCCTATACAAGCCAGAACTGCTCCGAGTGCGGCAAGGTAGTTAAAAAGTCACTATCTACTAGGACTCACGTCTGTAAATGTGGGTGTGAATTGGACAGAGACCACAACGCCGCAATAAACATACTAAAAAGAGCCTTGGGTACGGTGGGGCACACCGGAACCTGGATCATAGATCCGAACTCTTGTGGAGAATCGACCTCTACTCTTCCTGACTCCGGTTTGGTTGAGCAAGTTGGCTCTATGAACCAAGAATCCCCGCGTCTTTAGACCGGGGAGTGTCAAGTGTTTATTTGTTTTTGGTTGAGAATTTTATTGACTTGGTTTGATTTAATTTTTATAAGCGCATAACTATACCTGATTTTAAGGGTTAGTGTCAATATCTAAACAAGGCTCTGACCTCTGCTATCCCATAGCAGACCTACCAAGCACGCCTAGAGCAGGGGGCTTACCGAAAAATAATGAATTATATATAATTAACAATGAATGATCATAAAAAATTATGATTGCCTATTCCCTAAGGAATAAATTTAGGGTAGGAATTTGGGGCAAAATTCTGAAATCTATATAAATTACAGCATTCAACGATCCATATCGGCATTGCAAACATTAGAATAATGCAGTGAAACCTCGAAGCTGCTAGTGTTGCAGCGATTTTTTTGTTGAAAACCCTGGTTGGATGATCTGAAAAACAAGGAGATTTGAATGAATAAGGGTGAATTAGTCGATAAAGTGGCGGAAAGAGCTACTGTAACTAAAAAACAAGCCGATGCAGTCCTAACTGCTACGATAGAAACGATTATGGAAGCAGTGTCTGAGGGTGATAAAGTCACCTTAGTGGGCTTTGGTTCCTTTGAATCCCGGGAGCGTAAGGCTCGTGAGGGTCGCAATCCCAAAACCGGTGAAAAGATGGAAATTCCGGCAACTAAGGTTCCCGCCTTTTCTGCTGGTAAGGTTTTTAAAGAGAAAGTGGCACCACCCAAGGAGTAATCCCTGATTCAGTCACAAACTTGTCCTTGAAACGACCAACTCACGGGGGAAATTTAGCCTGGGCAGCAGCACTGGCTAACTGTCCTCCTTCCTTAATTCTTGATTTTTCTGCCAGCATCAATCCCCTTGGTCCCCCTAAAAGTGCGATCGCAGCGATTGAGTCTGGGCTCAATAACCTGGTAGCTTATCCTGACCCCAATTATGCTGAGCTGCGGCAGTGTTTGACGCAACTGCATCCAACCCTGCCCCCAGACTGGATTCTTCCAGGTAATGGCTCAGCCGAATTATTAACTTGGGCTTGTCGCGAGCTATCAGAACTAGATGAAACCTTGATCATTACTCCAGCATTTAGGGACTACCAACGGGGACTGAAGGCATTTGGAGCAAGAATTAGGGAGTGCCCCCTAATGAGGGAACTCTCGACACCTAGTGTCAGATTGGGAGATGGGGAGATGGGCAGGGAAATTGATTCTTTGATGCCCTTACTCCCTGACTCCCTTACTTCCTCACTTCAAAAAGAGGGGACTCGACAGGGTTTGCTGCTGAATACCCCCCACAATCCTACAGGTCAATTGTTTACCTCAGAAGCAATTGAGCCTTATCTCAAGCAATTTGCTTTAGTGGTTGTGGATGAAGCTTTTATGGATTTCCTGCCTCCTGACCAGGAGCAAAGCCTGATTCCTTTAATTGGGGATTATCCAAACTTGGTAATTTTGCGATCGCTTACCAAGTTTTACAGTCTTCCTGGACTAAGACTAGGTTATTGCATTGCCCACCCTGAGCGACTCCAACGTTGGCAGGAGTGGCGAGACCCTTGGCCAATAAATACCTTAGCAGCGGCAGCCGCAGCGGCAGTGGTTCAGGATAGAGCATTTCAACAGCAAACCTGGGATTGGCTAGCACCAGCGCGTAAGCAACTGTTTCAGGGACTGGCTAAGTTACCTGGTCTTCAACCTTACCCCAGTGCAGCTAACTTCTTGCTAGTAAACTCAGCAAAATCCACGTCACAGATCCAAGCACAACTACTCCAACACCATCGGATTTTGATCAGAGATTGCCTAAGCTTCCCGGAATTAAGCGATCGCTTTTTCCGGGTCGCTGTACGTACACAGGCAGATAACCAACGCTTACTAACAGCTTTAGAGGCTATCTTGATAAGTTGAAGGTTAGATGGTTTAAGGTTAGATGGTTTAAGGTTAGATGGTTTAAGGTTAGATGGTTTAAGGTTGAAGGTTAGATGAAGGTTGAAGGTTAGATGGTTTAGGATTAGAGTCTTAACAACTGAAAGCTGGATGTATAACTGGCAACCTGTAACTTTCAACCCCGTCACCTGTCACCTGTAACCTGTAACTTTCAACCCCGTCACCTGCAACTTTCAAGCTGTAACCTTGGCCAAAAGGCCACGGGTGCGCGTTCAACCTTGGCCTTTTGGCCACGCTACGCCAACAACCATCTAACCTTAAACTTTTGCACGAATGACCGTTGAATATGACCTAATTATCATTGGTGGCACTCCTGCTGGTGTCTATGCTGCTGTTGCGGCTGCTGGTTTAAACGCTCGTGTGGCTCTGGTAGACCCTCAGCAAGGAAAAACTAGCTGGCTAGCACAGGGGGCGATTTACACCAGAGTATTAAGTGAGATGGGGCGTAAGCTTGAGCAGATGCGTGACGCTGCTCAATGGGGTATTTATGCTCAAATAGCTGATTCAACCGAACCAGACATTTCACAGACCGGGTTTTCATCCCTACCACTAACTGAGGTGATGGAATGGGCTAATCTAGTGGTTGCCAACTGCTCAGAACAGAATTCTCAAGCTATTTTAGGTGCTTTAGGGATTGATCTAATCACCGGTGAGGGGGAATTTTGCAGACTGCCTCACCTCGGTTTTGTAGTCAACAGCCGACGTTTGCGGTCTCGTGCCTACCTAATCGCTACTGGTTCTCGCCCAGTTATTCCTGATATCGAAGGGTTACAGACCATAGAGTATTTCACACCAAACGATATCTGGCACAAAGTGTTTAAGCTTGGAAGCTTGAAGGGTGAACAACCTTCACTACCCAAAAGCTGGGTAGTGATTGGGGATGAGCCTATTGCTCCAGAACTAGCTCAGAGCTTAGGTAGACTCGGTTGTGAGGTAACGTTGGTGGCCAGTACTACCCGTATTTTGTTCCAGGAAGACCTAGAAGCATCTAGGCTGATACAAGCTCAGTTGGAAGCTGAGGGAATTCGAGTTCTGACGGATAGTCCAGTTGATCAGGTCAGAGAGATTGACGGGAAAACCTGGGTTCAGGCTGGTAATAAAGCCATTGAAGCTGATGCCATTTTACTGGCTACGGGTGAGCAACCCCATGTGGAATCCTTAAATCTAGAAGGGGTTGGGATAAAGTACACTCAGCAAGGTCTTCAGCTCAATCAGAAGCTACAAACGACTAATCCCCGCATCTATGGCTGTGGCAAGATGGCTGGTGCTTATCCCTGTGCCCATATTGCCCAGTATCAAGCCAGCATTGCCCTGAAGAATGCATTGTTTTTCCCCTGCTTTAAGGTGAACTATCACGGGATTCCCTGGACCATCTTAACTGAACCCCAGTTAGCACGGATCGGTCTGACAGAAGTAGAAGCTAGAAAGCGCTATGGCAAGAATCTATGGGTGATGCGAGACTATTTCAAAGATTTAGATCAGGCTCAGCTCCTGGGGCAAACCACTGGGTATATCAAACTGATAGTGCAGCGCAATGGGACAATTTTAGGAGCAACCATAGTTGGATCACACGCAACAGAATTAATTGGGGAAATTACCCTAGCGATTCAGCAGAAAATCAAATTGGCCGTGTTGGCAAATGTCTATTATCCCTATCCCACGTTGTCAGAGATTTTTAAGAAAACGGCAATCCAGTGGCAGCGCCAACGAATGAGTCGTAATCAGACCTTAAAAAACTTTCTGGAAGGCTTCTTTAACCTACGCCGTAGTTGGTCAAGGTAACTAACTTAGGATTAAATCCTGCTTTCCTCTATCCGTTAAATGCTGGGCATTATAACGGGATTATGTAGTGGGGATAAAGATAAGTGTTGATTACCATTACCTCAATCTTAAATATTTAACATTTAAAATATAAAATTTAACAGTCAACATTCAAACTTCAACTTCTGCATTAAAATGACAGCAATCAGCAAAGTAAGTCAATTTCAGTACAAACCCCTGCACAAGCCTAACCAACTAATTTACGGTACAGGTCAAACGGCGGTGATTACGGGATGGACGATCAAAGACGCGATCGCAAAAAAGTTAAACCCCTCGGAATTTGCTGTAGTCGGACAGTTATACAGTCCCACCCGGGGAATTAGCCTGCTCATTCGTAATCTCCTCGCTAATCCCCATGTCCGCTACTTGGTCATTCTCAACGCTACGAAGGAAGACCGAAATGCTGGCAGTGGGACTTGCTTGCTGGACTTCTTCCGCCATGGGGTTGAAGAAGGGATTAGTGATACTGGTCGTCACTGCTGGGTGATTCGCTCTTCTATCAAAGGTTACATTGACATTGAAATTCCCTTACTGACCCTAGAACAACTCAGAAGAGAACTTTCTGTGGTAGAGGCTGATTCGATTACCCAAGCCGTTAGTCTGGTTAAGTCTTATGGCTCCAAAACTCAAGAGCCCTGGGGAAAATCGTTGGAATTTCCTATGGCAAATGATGTTGGGGCATCTGGCTGTGCGCCCCTAAAACCAGGACCGCGCTACGGACATCGCATTCAAGGGCGAACGATAGCTGAAACTTGGGTTAAAATAATTCATCGCATTAAAACTACCGGCACAATTCGGCCCACGGGTTATGACGGATATTGGCAAGAGCTAATTGATTTAATGGCAGTAGTAACGGAAGAACCTCCTGAATTTTACTTTCCTGAGCCCAATTATTTACCATGCGATCGCGACTTTATCCAAGAATACATTCATCAAATCCTGGACGACGCACCCGTAGTAGAAGGAGTCAAATATACCTATGGTCAACGTCTACGTTCTTGGTTCAAACGTGACCAAATCGAGCAAGTCATCACTAAACTCATTGGTGAAATCGATGCCGCCAGTGCAGTGATGTCCCTATGGGATGTCAAAGACCATGAGAAAGGAGGTAGTCCTTGTCTCAATCACATCTGGCTGAGAGTTGTGGATAATGAATTGTCCCTAACGGCCACATTGAGAAGTAATGATATGTTTAGCGCGTGGCCAGCTAATGCCTTTGGACTAAGAGCACTACAGCAGTATATTACAGACCAAATTGCTAAGCGCGGCGGTATTCCATTAAAAATGGGACCGCTGATTACCGTTAGTCAAAGTGCTCATATTTATGATGATTGTTATGACTATGCTAATCGAATTATTCAAAATCACTATCAACAAATTATCAATTCAGAACAGAAACAGTATGCTGATCCCATTGGTAATTTCTTGATTGAAACAGAAAATACTGATATTATAGTGAAGCAGACAACCCCTGGTAGCGGGGAAGTAATTGCTACGTATTCTGGTAAAAATGCCATGAGTTTATCTAGAAAAATTTGTAGTGATAATCCTTCAATACAACCTAGTCATGCGGTCTATTTAGGAATAGAATTAGAAAAAGCTATGATAGCTATAAAAGAAGATAAAACTTATCACCAATTATAGCATTTTTAATACTTATGATAGACAAAATCCTGGGTATTAAGAATTAGGGAGTAAGGAGTGACCCATGGTAAAATTGACTGTACTTAATGACTAGGATAAGTTATTGATAAGCAGTTATTGATAAGCATCAACTATAGATAACTTAAAAAAAGAGTTTGGTGTAAAAAATAACCAAAGACAGTTTGGTAAATAGTTCTTGGTAAGATAAAAAAATTATAGCAACCACAGTAAAGGTTAAGACATGTTTATATTTACTGTTCTCTTTTCCCTGCTCCCTGTTCACTTAAAAAAGACGATGATAGTTTATGTCATCAACTAAACTGACATTGATATAAAATTGATCATTAACAACTTTAAAATTACCAATGACTAATGAAAGACCAAACTGGGATGAATACTTTTTAATGATGGCTAAGCTAGCAGCTACTCGCTCAACCTGTTTAGCCTTTCCTGTAGGAGCAGTGATTGTTAAAAACAATCAGATTTTAGCAACAGGTTACAATGGTCCCCCCTCTGGCTCAAGTCATTGCACAGCTCAGGGATACTGCTATCCTGGACTAAGTAGCTGCGATGCGTCTCGTACCATGCCATCCCGAGCTGTTCATGCTGAAGCGAATGCGATCGCGTTTGCAGCCAAACATGGTATTGCCACTGCTGGAGCCAGTATTTATGTCACCCTAGAACCTTGTGTATCGTGCTTGAAGTTAATCATTTCAGCTGGCATAAAGAAAGTTTTTTATGAGACTATCTTCAATAGTGGAGAGAAAGCTCTAGTTAGAGATCATTTTCTGAACGACGGCTTAGTTAGCCTAACCCAAATCCAGTTAAGTGAAGAAACAGCTAAACGATCAGCTTCATTTCTCCTCAATCCAACATCTGTTACTAAATTGTCGGACAAAATTATTGAAAACAATTACACAATTATTAACAGTGACTAACTCGATAATATAGCAATTATTATTTTGGTATTGAGAAATGCTATATGACCAATTAGCAATTATCGATATACCATTCTATAAGTGATTAACTGGACTTGATATAGGGTACCTATATCACTAAATCAATTGTGATAATTTTTGTTCCCTACTCCCTACTCCCTACTCCCTACTCCCTACTCCCTACTCCCTTTGCTACATAACTTATGTCTTGGCAGCGTCCTGATCACCGACAACCGGATCAACTACGTCCGATTTTGTTTGAGCGAGAATTTACCCGCTATGCTCTTGGTTCCGTCCTCGCTCACTGTGGTGAGACCAAAGTACTTTGTACCGTGACGGTTCAGGAGGAAGTCCCCCGATTTCTCAAGGATACTGGCAGCGGCTGGCTAACCGCTGAGTATAGGATGTTACCAGGAGCAACACCGGAACGCCAAAGACGGGAAGTTCTCAAGCTTTCGGGTCGAACTCAGGAAATTCAGCGGTTAATCGGACGTAGTTTACGGGCTGCTGTTGATCTCAAAGCCTTGGGCGAAAGGACCATTACGGTAGATGCGGATGTTCTACAGGCGGATGCAGGTACCCGCACTACTTCCATTACTGGGGGATATGTTGCTCTGGTGGATGCTGTGGATAAACTGGTTAAAACGGGAGTAATAGAGCGATCGCCTTTAATTCACCAAGTTGCTGCTGTCTCGGTGGGTTTATTGGAAGGTGAGCCGTTTTTAGACCTCAACTATCTCGAAGATGTGGCGGCTGAGGTGGATTTTAATGTAGTGATGAACGATCAAATGGGTATTATTGAGGTTCAGGGAACAGCCGAGTCAGGGGCTTATACTCGCCATCAACTCAATCAGTTGATGGATCTAGGAGAAAAAGGTATTAAGGAGTTGTTACAGGCACAGCGTTACCAGAAATAAGTGCTGAGTGCTGAGTAATAATTGTCGCGCTTCACTTTTGAGATTGGATTTCCTTCCCGTAGCGTGACCTACGGTCAAGCTATTGGTCAATCATCGTGAGGGCGCAAGCCTTGCGCCCCTATATTGCTGCCCTAGAATAGGGCTCCTGCAATAGGTTTTAAGTTTCTGGGGCTGATGATTCACTAATAACTGGTGACAAGTAAGCCACAACCGCACCGAGAACGAAACCAAGAATATTGCGCAATAGTGGTAAGAAATCAGAGGTGCGTGTCACTACAGGTCCAATACCGAAGGCAATAAACAGAATACCCCAAAGTGGGGACAAAATTAAAGCCCATTGCCAAGCGAAAACCTGATCCTGTTTGCGGGGAATAGCAGCAAATCCACAAATCACTCCTCCGACAGTAGAAGTAATTAGGGTCAGAATCCACTGTTCTCGTGGTAGTCCAGGTACCACCCGACATCCCCCTTGGCGCAGGCATTGCTGGACCGTATTTAGGGCTTCGATAATGGATTGGTTTTCGCCATTGTCCCGTACAAAGTAGAGATTACCAAATCGGGTTTGCAACTCTACCCAAAATGTCCGAGGAAGGAATTCATACAGGGCATCACCCACGTTAAACCCTAGAATATTCCCTCCTCGGGCGTCAGCAATCAGTAACATACTTTTGTCGTTAAGTCCCCAAAAGTCTTTGACTGCCCGACCAGGGGTGCGGTCATATTGGGTCAAAACTCGGAGTTTCCAGCCAGTTTCCTCCTCAAAGCTTTCTAAATCTTCGACTAGTCTCTGCTCTTGAAGCTCTGGAATAAAGTTCGCTAAATCAATGACTGGTGTTTGAACCTCGGGCAGTAACTCAGGATTGTCGTAAGCCTTTGCCTCAGGAGCAATCGCCCACATAGAACAAGCTAGGAACAGTGCTGCGAAGGATACTAAAATTCGTTTTGCAAACAGATGCTGCATAGTTATTTTCAACCGGCAATGGACAGTATGCTTATCTTTTAGATAAATAATCAAGTAAAACTAAGCATTTCTTTACACTTGTTTACTTTATTCTAATCTTAGTTGCGATCGCAAAATGTTCGATCTTGTACAGTACAGGGATTATTAACAGGGGTAAGTTTATCATCCCAGGGTCAAACATAGCTTTTGGGATGTATGGCTAATATGGGAAGTATGAGAGGATAATGGAGTGTAGGTTGGTTATATGTTGAGTTGCCAGAACTATCTCCAGTGAGCGGCTGGATTCCATCCAGTGGTGATCCAAAATCAACCTGTAGAATTAGAATCAGAATTAGGGGTTAAATTAAACAGTATTGTAGAGGGTAAAATAGCCAGGTAATGTAAGCTATCAGCCGTCAGCCGTCAGCCGTCAGTAATTTGCGTAGCATGCACGTAGCTTATAGCTTACCAACTCATGGATTAATTACTTGGTAAAATCTGGAACAGTATTACTTTTAATAGCGCTTATAATATTGCTTATAATAAGTTTATATAATTATTAATTAAAACTTAAATTTAATTAATAATTAACCTAATTAAGAGATATTTGTTAAAGTAAATATCAAGAAGTCTTAAAACCTTGCTATGATTGTATTTTAGGTATTAAATTTTTCAATCTTCATAGTTTATATAAAACCTTATTTTACAAGGATTACAGCGATTTTACAAATCAGATATAAGGGTACGAATTGATATTTTGATTTGTTAACCTCAGTTTTGGATAGTGGTGATTGAAGCGAAACGAGCAGAATACTCTTTAAAGGTAGGGATACCACAAGCTCTAGCTTATATGTTGGCTAATCCTGAGCTACAAAAGCCTGCTTTCGGATTTGTCACGAATGGCGGTGAATTTATTTTTCTGAAAGCGATGCAGCGCGGTCTTGGGGAGGCAGCGCCGCCAAAGGGGGTTCCCCCCATGAGCGACTGCCGTGGTTTCCCTCATGAGCGACTGCATCAAGACACTGATTCGACAAGATAAACTGCAATATGCTTTTTCTAATCAGTTCTCTGTGGTGAATCGTGGCAATGACTGACAGCTGATAACTGTCAGCTCTGAGATAAACAAGGAAGTATAGCGCTTTAACATCAGATGTGAAAACGCTATAGTAGACATTCAAGAATTTTGAATTTTTAATTGCGCCCAGCGGTACTAGGTGCTCCAAATTCTTCTGGCAGGACGATCTAGGATGATTATTTCCAGGTAAATTCCGGCAAATACTAGCAAAACCTGTAACCATACCCATCTTTTCGGTGTATCGCTGATATATCTTGAGGTTTACAACTTTTGTATCCTTTCATTCCCAACGGGGTAAATCCAAAACTTCCTTTGCTTCTAGGAGTAACCTTACCTGTCCCTAGTTTTTGATGCTTGCCTATGTCTCCGGTCACCCAACCTTTGATGGGTTTTAAAGGATTGTGTCTAATAGGGTAACCGTACTTATTGAGTGCCGCTTTTTGCCTTCCTCCTTGTCCTTTACAGGTTGCTAAAAGAGGTTGAGAGGTTATCAAAGTTAAATTCTCAATATCCCCAACACAAGCGGCATCAATAAGCGTGCTGTTTAGGTAGTCCTAATCTTGTCCGGTTGTATTTAGTTTGCGCCCCTGTCCCAGTTACTACAGGTCTTACTTTGTTGAGCACCTTTACTAATTTGTTTCGAGTTGCATTTACCGCTGCCGCATCCTTTAAAGGTTGCTTAGCTTTAGTTTTAATCTTCTGTAGCAGGCTTGGCTTCTTGTTCAGGAATTCCTCTATGGGTTTATTCCCCTTTCCTTGATTACACTTTTCACAAGCTAAACAAAGATTACTTACGCGTTCGCGTAGCGTCGGCTTTGCCGAATCGCTTCCACCTTTGGATTTAGGGTGAATATGCTCAATTTGTAATTGTACATTTTGTTTGCCACAATAAGCACATTGCCTGCCCCATTTTTCAAGTAAATACTCTCTAACTTCATAGCCAGCTAACTCTCCCTGTTGATACTGAACGCCATTGATTTCAGGGTTTTGCATTTTCTGAGTGTCAAACTTGACCCTTTCGATCCAAATTTCGTTAACCGGACAGAATTTGATCAACCGCCTCACCCAGGTCTGGATAGTTAGGATCCTGTGCTCCAGACTAGGAGGAAGCCATCCTTCTGGTCGCTTACGATTAAGGAATTTGGGTTTCCTCTAGCGGGTATTTCGATTACGTCTTCCACGCCTGACAGCTCTCCTAGATTCTAGTTTCTTCTTGATTAGCCCTCCTCTATGTTCTAGTTCCATCCCCCAAATCACTTGATTATCTCTAACCAAGGCAAATCCTGTAGTTTTACTCCCAGGGTCTATCTTGATCTGACATGGCGAGATAGTAGGATTATCGTTCGCGCAGCGTCGGCTTTGCCGAATCGCTGTTTTCAAGATGATCGTGAATGGATACATCCTAAAAACAGCTGCCTTAGCTTTTTCTAGTAATCGACGTGCTTTTTTGGGTGAAATGGGATTCAGTGGTTGTTTGTTAGTGTCAATGACAAATACATAATTTTGGATCGTTAAATGCCTCAAGTTGGTTATGTTTTCCAAGTGCTTCGCACACGCTTGCGCGAACGGCAATGTTGAAATGGCTTGTTAGGCTAGTCACAGGTTTTGCCTTCACCTTAATGATTAGCGACAGAGCCAGGAACTGGAGGTTATTCCTGGGTGTCATGACCAAATCAACGTAGGAAGTTAATCCTTAGCCTGCATCCTAGTTGGTAATCCCAGGGGTTACCGGGAATTACCTAGGCTTTAACTAGGAGTTGCCGGAGCGTTGGTCTAGTCTCAGTCCTACCAGAGACCCAGCGCTGCTAAGTCGCACGAGGAATACCACAGTAGATCGCTAATTCGTCTTGAGAAAAATTGGTGCGTTCAATTTTTAGAGCCTCCAAGGGAGAATCACTACTGTGTTTGCGCCTTTTACTTTGTTCTCTGTCATAGTATGCTGGCTCAGCATGGTTTTCAGGCCAGACTTAACAGGATTATAGTCAGGCATCAAAATCAGATACAACAACAGACATTAAAATGCGATTCGGGCAAAGCCCGAAGCTGCGCGATGAAGCTCCGCTTCTGCTAAAAGCGATTAGCCCGAAGGGCGTTGGCTAGCGATCGCATAAGTCTGTAAAGCTCTTACCGATAGCACTTCAGTATTTACTCATGTCTCCTTTTCTCCGTGAATATATACACCATTTTGGTCAAGCCACTTATCAATCAATTCATTAACAACATCGCTCATGTCCCTATCTTGCATAACACAAGCTGCTTTAAAGTTCTTTTTTTTATCTTTGGATAGATAAACCCGTATTGATTCTTCAGCCACTGTCCTACTACCAGTAAACAACTTTACTCCATTCTGGCATCAATGATTTTTTTTACAAAATTTATAAATTTATTTTCCGAGGGATGAGGTAGTAAGGGAAAAGCCCGCGCGCCTAGGCTTCAGAGTTCATGGGCTGGCTACTACTCGATTGTTCAACAGAGATAGCTACATTATGGCTTATCCACAAAACCTCCAAGCTTGGGCAGTTACCCGTATAGTTCCCCCAACCCAATGGGTAATCATCGGTCGCTACCGCACTTGCTCTTATATAGAAGGATCCTGTCATACAGAAGGATCCTGTCAGCGAATCCCTGACACCCAATTTGAATTCGTGTTTCGTTCCCATCTTCTCTAGATCAACTCAGCGCGCCCAACGCTTCCAGTGCTGACTTCTGTGCTAGGGTCAGACCCGTAACCCCTGTGATGTTCATACCTTGGTAAGGTCGATCAGGAATCAAGGTTTTAATACACTGACCTGTGTGAGTATCCCAAACTTTAATAGTCCCATCATTACTGCCACTGGTAAGCCAATAACTGCTCACCTGTTCTTGATCAGACCTACCCTGGTGATCTTGATGTTTTACAGGACTAAACCCAATCGATGACCGTACTGAATTCCGATGACCGTGTAAGGTTCTCAGATGCTTACCCGTGCTTGCATCCCAAAGTCTCACGGTTTGATCTAAGCTACCACTGGCAATCAACTCACCATCAGGACTAAAGGCGACAGACCAGACACCTTTACTATGGCCTCGTAAAATCCTGACACATTCCCCAGTCCTAACATCCCAAATCCGAACAGTTTGGTCTCCACTGCTGCTAACTAGGGTTTTGCCATCAGGACTAAACGCCACCGATTGTACCCGACTAGTGTGACCCTGTAAAACCTTCAGACATTCACTACTCCTGACATCCCATAAGCGTATGGTTTCGTCTTCACTACCACTGGCTAGGGTTTGACCGTCTCGACTGAAGGTAACAGACCAAATCCAACTGGTGTGACCCCGTAATATCTTAAAACATTGACCAGTATTGACCTCCCATAACCGGATGGTTTTGTCATCACCACTACTGGCAAGAGTCTCACCAAGAGGACA
>NZ_JAAHIG010000740.1:0-1293 GCF_010692305.1 Moorena sp. SIO4G3
CAGGCGAGGGCGGCCGCAAAGGCGCTTTCCATATAGATCTGCAGAAGCGGTGCAATCGCGATCACCGGCGTGACCTGCAGGATCACCGCATAGGGGAAGAAGCTCATCTCGGCCCATTTCGACTGGGTGAACGCCACTGCCATTTGGTCGAGCGGTTTATCTGAGGGTTCCTCGGCGTCAATTCTATTGTTCAAATTGTCAGCGATATAGTACTGAAAGATTGAATTTTATCGACTGGAAGCGACGCCATACGTGTCGATATGAAGAAGACATTTATCAGCGAGTTCAGCAATCAAGTATGGAGCAGATTGGCCGAGAAGAAGGGGTAAGTTATGACGAGGTGAAAGGCATTTTTGACCATATTTATCGTAAAAAAAACCGGAATTGACCCCAACAAAACGACTCAGTATTGATGAAATTAGTATGCGCAAAGGACACCAAGACTTTGTGACGGTCGTCAGCGATATTGACGAGGGAACCTTGATTGAGGTAATCGACTCCCATCGGCAGGAGGATATCATTGAGGTGCTGACTCATCAGCCCCTTGAGTTTCGTCAATCGGTCGAGGAAGTCAGCGTAGATATGTGGGGTGGATTTCCTAAAGTCATCACCGAGGTGTTTCCCAATGCTCATATTGTATTTGACCGATTTCATGTGATGAAAGCCGTCAATCAAGAGTTAAATCAACTGCGATGGCAATTGGGAATTAAAGATCGAGGCAGCAAATATTTATTACTTCGAAATGGAGCGGACTTAACGGATGAACAGAAACAGGACCTAGAGGCCATCTTGATTCGGTCTGAATGTCTGCGCATGGCCTATGAGATGAAAGAGGATTTAAGAGAAATTTATGAAACCCATCAGACGCTTAAAGCTGGAGCAAAGAAACTGAGAAAATGGCTGCGAACCGCCCAATTATTTTTTGTTGAATCGACTCAAACAATTTGGAATCATTTCGAGGGAATTTGCAACTATTTCAAGCATCGCACCACGAGTGGTGCCATGGAAGGAATCAACAATCGTATTAAACTAATTAAGCGGCAAGGATACGGCTTTTCCAACTTTGAAAACTTTCGCGCTAGACTATTAGCCTGCTTCAATAATTAGGTCAAGTTATCACCACAAGTCCAGGAGAGCCCCCTATATCTCTAAGCAGTTCAGTTGCTTGGTAATCTCCACCATTAAGAATAGTTGTAACAAGCTTTTGTCCATTTTCAAATTGAATTTCGTTAAGAGTATTTGCAATTGATGATGCAGCATTAGCTTCAGTAATGCTGAAAAGACCACTTGGAA
>NZ_JAAHIG010000741.1:0-1291 GCF_010692305.1 Moorena sp. SIO4G3
TACGGATTCAGAACGGGTAGGTGCGCCCAAGATGTCCAAAAAAGGTTACAGATACATCTGAAATCGAACTCCAATGGTATCAACAAACGAATCATAGAGTTAGACATCAAAAAATGCTTCGACCGAATCAACCACAACTCCATAATGGAAAGACTAATAGCACCAGTAAAAATCAAAAACGGAATATTCAGATGCCTTAAAGCAGGAGTATCCGTAGAATTTCCAGACCAGGGTACACCCCAGGGCGGTGTGGTAAGTCCCTTACTAGCTAATGTGGCACTAAACGGAATAGAAGATATACACACAAGTTTGCGATACGCAGACGATATGGTGTTTATTCTAAAGCCAAAAGATAATGCTGAAAAAATTATCAACAAAGTCAATAAATTCTTGGCTGAAAGAGGAATGGAAATCAGTGAAGAAAAGACCAAGCTGACTAAAACGACAGACGGATTTGACTTCCTGGGGTGGAAATTCCGCGTCAGAAAAGACGGAAAGTTCTCGTGTACTCCCTCAGAGGAAAACCACCGGAACATCCGTAAGAAGATTAAAACCGTAGTCAACTGCTCGAATTATGGTGCCGAAGTAAAAGCCAAGAAACTAGCCCCTATCGTACGCGGATGGCGAAACTACCACAGCAGCTGCGATATGAGCAGCGCACGGGATAAACTATGGTTCATGAATCACACTGCCCACCGAAAGTTCCGAAAGGAAAAGAAAGTAAGTCGGTACAGAGCTTCCGAACTATGCAAAAAGGCATTCCCAAAGGTAGGATACAAACAAAATCAGCACGTGAACGTAAGGGGGACAAAGTCACCCTATGACGGTGACCTAGTCTACTGGAGCCAAAGGAACTCCCTCCTTTATTCCGATACTACCTCCGAAGCATTGAAAAGGCAAAACCATTCCTGTGGATACTGTGGATTGAAGTTCTTAGAAGACGAATCTGTACATCTTCATCATATAGATGGAAACCACGACAATTGGTCTAATAAGAACTTACTAGTAGTTCATCAAAGCTGCCACCAACAGATACATTGGAGCAAGCCGAAAGGCCGGTCATAGACCGAGTTTACCCAGGAGCCGTGTGAGACGAAAGTTTCATGCACGGTTCTGAATCGGAGGTGCTCCCCGTAATAGGGGACATCGACCGTAACAATCCAATCAGTTGTATCCTTTTTTTCAAAAGTCCTTACCTATTTGCAGTATATACCAGTTCTGAATTGGCAAAGGTACCTCGTCCTAGGTTTTAGGGAGTGGGGAGTAGGGAACGATGCACCCAGTTATAAGA
>NZ_JAAHIG010000742.1:0-1270 GCF_010692305.1 Moorena sp. SIO4G3
CTGGGGGGGCGACAAGCGCCCTGTAACCCTTGATATATCTTAAATTGAGCGAATTATGGTAAAAAAAAGATAGGTCAGAAATTGTCAATACGACCTATCAATTGAAAATGCTACCAGAATTATATCAAAAACATCTAAAAAATCTACTTTCTGAATCTCAATTATTGTTTTTTTACCTTATAATAATAATTATACAAGACACCAAAAATATCAAACTTGAAAAAATCGCAGAGTCACTCCCTTTACCCATTCAATTTCACTCACGACGTAAAAAACTACAGAGATTTTTGTCTTTGCCAGTATTTGATGTAAAATATTTGTGGTTTCCAATTATTCAAAAATGGATAAATCAAACATTTTCTAAAGAGGAAACAATCTATTTAGCTATCGATAGAACTAATTGGAATAATAAGAATTTATTGATGATTAGTTTGATTTATAAAAACCGAGCGCTCCCAATTTATTTTGAACTTCTTTCAAAACTTGGTTCAAGTAATTTTTCAGAGCAACAAGAAATAATATCAACTATTATAGGGCTATTTGATAGCTATCATGTTGTCATTTTGGGAGACCGAGAATTTTGTTCAGTAAAATTGGCTAAATGGCTAGATACACAAGGGTTTACATTTTGTTTAAGACTAAAAAAATCGGAACAAATTGAACTGAAAAGTTCGGGTTGGATTTCCTTGAAAAATTGTGGATTAAAGCCCGGAACTTCTTTGTTTTTTGAAAATGTAAAAGTGACAAAAACTAAACAAATTTCTGGATTTAGTATCGCCTGTAAATGGAAAAAAAGTTATCGAAAATCCGTGACGAAAGAAGGTTGGTTTATTCTTACAAATATGAGCAGTAGCTCGGAAGCAATTGCTGCCTATAAAAAACGTTTTAATATTGAACAGATGTTCCGAGATTATAAGAGTGGTGGATATAATATGGAAGGCAGTAATGTAGTCGGACAACGCTTTTTATCTTTAGTTATTTTAATATCTTTTGCTTATCTAGTTGCCACAGGTCAAGGAGAAGTAATTAATAAAAAAGGAGTTAAAAAATATATGGCTAGAGTCAAAGAATATGGGCGATTAACTAAAAGACATAGCAGTTTTTATATTGGAATCTATGCTTATAAATGGATTAACTTCATTGATAAATGTTGGGAATTAGTTGATGCTTTAATGCGTTTAAGTCGTCATAAGCTCGATAATTATTTACGAGGTATGAGAGCTATGAAGCTTATACAGTCTACTTTTTAGCTCTCATGTCGCCCCCCCAG
>NZ_JAAHIG010000743.1:0-1265 GCF_010692305.1 Moorena sp. SIO4G3
TCCTCTTACTTCTTCTGAATTCACTGTTCCCAGATCCGCTGTTCCCTGTTCCCTAAAAAAATATACCTCACCTCATTGAAAACCACTATATAACGACTCATCAAAATCCTCTGACATTTTCACTAACCCCTTAGCGCTACCAAACTTAGGGGTTGCTTGTACTGCCATCATTGGCACAATTCTAAACGATTTACCATCACTACCGAGGATAACAACCTCTTCCCCTGCTGCTGCTGCTTCAAGTAGTTCCGCGAGTTTAGTCTCTGCTTCCTTCAAGTGAATTTGGTACATGATCACGGTTCCAGAGCCAACGGTTTGAGTATACCAATTATAAGGGAGTAGGGAATGCGCGAATGCGCGAATGCGCGAATCGGGAATCGGGAATCGGGAATCGGGAATCGGGAATCGACAAGAGTGTCGGAAGTGTGTGGTCAGTGCAATGGTTTTTTCAACTATTTGCTCAGTGCAATAGTTTTCTGCGAGAGAGCAAGGGGGAGTGTCGGAACTATGTGTTCAGTGCAACGGTTTTCAGCAGACCGATTGATCGGAAACGGGACTTCCGAGCAAGGGGAGTGTCGCAAGTGTAGAAAGTGTGAGGCCAGTGCAACGGTTTTCTCAACAATGTGCTCAGTGCAACGGTTTTGTGATCACTATTGATTAGGAAAAGCGACTTCGGGGGGGGGAGTGTCGGAACTATGTGCTCAGTGCAACGGTTTTCTCAACTGTCGAAAGTGTCAGGAGATCGGGAGTCAGCTCAGCGTTCCCTATTGCCTGTTGCCTCTTGCCTATTCCCTACTCCCTACTCCCTGCTAGAATAAAGTGGACTATAGTTTAGGGTAATCAATCATGGATGCTCCTAAGTCTCGCAATCAAACCCCAATAAATAGGGATAAAACGGTATTTTATAGTACAAATCCGACATTGACATTTCTATAGCACTAGAGTATTCTAAGAAAAGAAGACATCTTAGTTGATGATGCCCAAAAAAACAGGAGTAACAAAGAAAATATCAACTCAGATCGTCCCCGTAGTGGGGATGACAGAGTCGGTTGAGACCGAGTTACTATCTACCATGAAAAAATTGGGCATTGTCAGATCTGAGTCTTACAACAAACTAGGGAGTATTAGCTATTGGGGGCTGGATTGGGTGCGGCTCGTTCCAACTAGGAGCCTTCAGCGACTGAAGGGGTATGAGTTGGGGACTTGCGCAGGATAAAACCTGAAAAGTCTAACTACCTATCGGATGCAGGTGAAAGCCCTGCCTA
>NZ_JAAHIG010000744.1:0-1247 GCF_010692305.1 Moorena sp. SIO4G3
CAGGGCTATTTCATTCTCATGAAAGCTAATAAATGCTAGGCTTACAAGTTAGCTGAGAGTTTCATGAGTTACCATGCGTTTGTCTGCCCAATCTGCCCCTGCTGTCTCAGTTCCTAGGCTCGCCCCAGAGGAGTCACCCCCTCAGGGCATCGAGATTCTAGAAGCCTTTGCCAACATCCCAGATGTACGCAAGGTTTCTGGGAAACGGCATCAAGTAGCTTTGTGTTTAGCCCTGTTTACCTTGGCCATTGCAGCTGGAAACCGAGGTTTTCTAGCCATTGGGGACTGGCTCAACAGCTATCGAGACGAATTGATTGAGCTATTCAAGCCCCCGAAGGGTAGGATTCCTTCCTACAGCACGATTCGCCGTGTCCTGGTCACCCTAGATTACCACCAGTACTCTGCAGCTCTGGCTCGCTTCTTTGGCATTGAACCCTTGCCAGGAGAAACCTTAGCTGTAGATGGTAAAGTCTTACGGGGCTCATACCAACTAGAGAGTGATAATCCTGGTTCTCCACCTCACCGAGCGATTATGCTGGTTAGTGCTTATCTGGTTGAGCGGGGTCTGATTCTCGAACCCTATCAGGTGGATAGCAAAACAAACGAAATCAAAGCCTTACCAGAGTTTATTACACAACTGGCTGTCAAGGGTGTGGTGTTCGCCTTTGATGCGATTAGCACTCAAAAAAAACGGCTCAGTTGATCATTGAGAGTGAAAATCACTACCTAGGTGCCCTTAAAGGCAATCAGGGCAACCTATTCAAAAGCGTCAAAGCCCACTTTGTTCCTCAACAAAGTCATACTGAAGTAAGTATTGGCCATGGACGCATCGAAAAGCGCTCCGTTAGCATCTGCACACAACTCGAACACATCTTGCCCTGGCCAGGGCTAAAAACACTAATCCGAGTGGAGAGTGTTCGACAATTCAAAAAGGGGAAACAACACCAGCTGGAAACCGAAACACGCTACTATGTGGCTTCTTTCATCGAGTCTGCGGAATCCTTTGCCCAACGTATTCGGGGGTATTGGGGGGTAGAAAACAAAGTCCATTATGTGCGAGATGTCACTCAGGAAGAAGATGCTTCTCGCATTCGCATGCATCAGTTACCTCAAATCTTTGCAGTTGCTCGTAATTTTGCGCTGAATATCTATCGCTCCAATGGCTTCTCCAATATGGCTCAAGCACAGCGATACTGCCAATTTGGACTAGACACACTCAAGCGCATTTTTAGAATGAAATAGCCCTG
>NZ_JAAHIG010000745.1:0-1227 GCF_010692305.1 Moorena sp. SIO4G3
TTATCTATCGAAACATTCGTGGACAGAAATAGTCAGACATACCAAGGTCAAAGAAAACAGAAGCACCTTTGATGGCGACCTAATAT
The DNA here is from genome assembly GCF_010692305.1 of Moorena sp. SIO4G3. Classification (NCBI taxonomy): domain Bacteria; kingdom Bacillati; phylum Cyanobacteriota; class Cyanophyceae; order Coleofasciculales; family Coleofasciculaceae; genus Moorena; species Moorena sp. SIO4G3. Next base: position 87 of record NZ_JAAHIG010000745.1, read on the forward strand.
ATTGGGGTAATAGAATGGCCAGCCATCCCGAATTAAACACAACGAAGGGAAAACTCTTCAAAAAGCAAAAAGGGAAATGCGCACACTGTAACCTCTCATTCAGAAGTGAGGACTTATTGGAAACACACCACATCGTACCACGCTCAATTGGTGGAAGTGATAAGCTCAAAAATCTTGAACTTCTTCACCTACACTGCCACGACACAGTACACGGAACAAAAGTGAATTCCATAGAATTGGATGAAAATCCATTTTAAAAGGAGTTGAACAACGTTCATGAGAACTAAAGAAGTACCGATTGACAACGGACTACTACGCGAGGAGCCGTATGAGGGGAAACTTTCACGTACGGTTCTGAAGACGAGCCGGATGGAGGTGACTCACCGGCTTAGTTTAACAGTACAACTATTTACTGGCTGATAGATTCAACTGGTACGTGCGATTCGTTGGCTATAAACCATGCCCAGCAAGGGTTGTGGGGGATTAGCCACAAGATGAAAATCTTGATAACTTAGTAATCATGTTGGTGAAATACCAACCCTCGTGAAATCCGAGTGACAGCCCTACCCCTAGTAGATAAGGATTAACAACCTATAGACTAAAGCGGGGTCGAACAGTGAAGCACTGTTAACCTAAAATGGTGTTAGTAACAGGCAAAAGAACTCATGAGTACCGAAAGGGAAGATATGTCAGAACCATCGTCATAAATGACTAGCGAAAAAGGCTGAAACGCTGGAAACAAAGAGTAAAGGAATAACAGGTTTATAAGTCTGTACCTACTTATAAAGATTTCCCTAATTCCCGGTGGACAGTATCACTCTAAAAGTTCTAAAGAATGATTATTAGGAACGAAGTAACCTGACAGGCTCTCTCAGAAAGGTCGATTTCTGAGTAGGTAGTTAGCCCCAAGAACTTGTCTAGGAAGGATTGAGTCAGAAGCCAACGTCTCTATGTAACGTAGAGAATATGCCCACGGACTCACGCGGATTAGTAGAATGTAGGGTTGTAAGTAGCAATGAACAAGTCTAAAACGAAGGGATATAACCCTAAGTCAGAATGGAAGGAGGTCAACTGGCGCAAGCTGGAATTGACAGTCTACAAGTTGCAAAATCGAATCTACAGAGCTTCTCAACGTGGAAAC
>NZ_JAAHIG010000746.1:0-1225 GCF_010692305.1 Moorena sp. SIO4G3
CTGCTACGGAAAACTGACACAACACGGTATAAACCGTATTAATGTTCCCTTCCTGCTTCTTTCCAGTTACCTGGCATTTCATAGGGTGTCGGCACTTCCTATTCCACAGGCTCAAACCGAGTAGCTCTCGGCGTATCGTTCTAAATTGAGGCTAGCATTATAATCACGATCTCGAACTTCACCGCAAGCTTCGCAATTAAAAACTCGTTCTTTGAGTGGCATTTCCTGGATGTGGCCACAACTTGAACAGGTTTTTGTTGATGGATAAAATCTATCCACAAACACTGTTTTTGATCCGTACCACTCCGACTTGTATTCGACTTGACGACGAATTTCATACAAAGCCGAATCAGCAATGGCACCCGCTAACTTAGGGTTTTTAAGCATACCGGAAATATTCAAATCTTCTAACCCAATGACTGCGTGGTTTTTGCAAAGCCAACCGGTTAACTTGTGAATGGCATCTTTCCGGATGTTAGCGATACGCTGATGAGTTTTAGCCAGTCTTAGCTTGGTCTTATTTCTGTTTACAGAACCAACTTGTTTTCTAGATAGTTCTCGTTGAAGTCGAGTTAATTTTTTCTGAGCTTGCTTATAGGCTCTAGGGTTAGGAAATACGGTTCCATCAGAGCAAGTCGCTAAAACTTTAACCCCAACATCTACACCTAGATATTCTCTGGACTTTGGGGTATATTCAGGCTCAAATTCGTAGGCTACCGAAATATACCAAGAATCGGCTACTCGACTGATTGTGATTCGCTTTGTCTCGATTTCAGGTATTGGTTCATAGGTACTAACCCATCCCAAACAAGGAAGTTTTAACCGAGTCCCTGAAAACTTCATGAGCTTACCGCAATTATCTAGGGTAAAGCTATCATTTCTACCTTTTTTCTTAAACTTAGGATGTTGAGCAATCCCTTGAAAAAATCGACTAAATGCTTCTCCTAAGTGCCTGAAAGCAAATTGGTAAACCCTAGAACTTAATGTGGACTGCCAGGTATACTGAGGCTTCACATGATGAGTATAAAACTTTTTCAACTTATTTGCTGAAGGCTTTAGTCCAGCTAATGCGGCTTCCTTCCACAGGTTTAAAGCCCAGTTCCATACCCACCTAGAATACCCAGCGTGTTGAGCCATCAAGGTTTTTTGTTTGTTATTCAGTTTTAACTTGGTCTTGAAGGCTCGTTGCATAAGTCGGGATGATTGATTTTTCCATCGGGCTAGT
>NZ_JAAHIG010000747.1:0-1222 GCF_010692305.1 Moorena sp. SIO4G3
TTATTAAACTAAGCCAGTGAGTCACCTCACTGACTCGTCTTCAAAACCGGACGTGAGAGTTTCCCCTCATCCGGCTCCTCGTGATAGGAACCATTTTTTCATTGGTACCTCTTTACACTAGAACGGGTTGTTATCTAACTCAGAGGGGTCGTTACTTGACTCTTGACGCTTAGTTGCAATTTTAGTTCTGTGTTTTGCATCGTGGCAATGTAGGTGTAGTAGCTCAAGGTTATTGAGTTGGTCGTTTCCACCTTGTGCGCGCGGTATTATGTGGTGTTTTTCCAGTAAGTCTCCATCCTTAAAAGTCAAGCCGCAATGAGTGCATTTTCCTTGTTGTCTTTTAAGAAGTTTTACCTTCTGTTTAGACGTTTCTGGGTGGTTACTCATTCTGGTGTTCCAATAGATTAAATTCCCATCGTAGGGGCTACTGGTTCCTTTGACTTTTGTGTGTCGGATGATTTCTGTTTTGACATGTTTTGGAAGGTATGTTCCTTCTTTTGTCATGAATGTCCAGTTGTCTACCTTGGGTGCTTCCCAGGGGTTCTTTGGCTTTTCAGTCTTGGTTCCCCAGTATTTTTTATTTACCCAGGTTTTTGACTTTCTGGGATGTCTCCTGTATCCCCATCTTTGAAGTTTGTTCCAGAGTAGGTGGTCTAACCCAGAGAAGGTTTTCTTGCTTACAACACTGCGGTTGTAGTTGCACCAACCTTGTATAATGGGTTTAAGTTTGCTGATTAAGGCAGCTTGTGGAGCAGCTATATAACTGTCTATTACCTCAGTTAGTTGCTCCCTATGCTCTTTCACTTTTTTCTTAGATGGTTTAATGAGGGTTTTAAAGCCTTGTTTTGATTGATTTTTTCCGGTCTGATATTGACGGATATTAAAACCCAGGAAATCAAAACCTTCATTTACGTGTATCAATCTTGTTTTACTTGGCTTTAATTCCAAGCCTATGCCCTTTAACCATGTTATTATTACTTCTCTACACTTTTCTACCACTTCTTTGGATTTATGCATGATGACGAAATCATCTGCATATCTGATGAGACTTACGCTTTTTCTCCTTTCTCTTCTTCCCTTTACTTTGGTTTCCTTTAATGAAAGGTTTTCTACGTAGTCTTTTATGGTCTCTTCCATTCCGTGGAGGGCTATATTGGCCAGTAAGGGTGATATTATCCCTCCCTGGGGTGTACCCTCATCTGTAGAAGATAGTGTTCCTTCA
>NZ_JAAHIG010000748.1:0-1222 GCF_010692305.1 Moorena sp. SIO4G3
GAATTTTTTTGCCCGACTCAAGCAATATCGAGCGATCGCGACGCGGTACGATAAGCGAGCTCAGAACTTCCTAGGAGCAATTTATCTGGCTGCTGCTGTAATTTGGCTTAATTGATGACACGCCCTAAAGAACCTTGGTATATCCTGACAAGTCTCCATAATAGTCAACTGACTTTATCATTGTCTTGATGCAGTCGCTCATGGGGGAAACCACGGCAGTCGCTCATGGTTTGTTCGCGTTCGCCTTTGGCGTGGCCTACAGCCAAGCGTGGCCTACGGCCAAGTTACCGTAAGATAGTGGAGCCTTGTCAGCCATGCAAAGCGCGAGTGGGGGAAACCCCCTGTTCCCTTGCTGCATCGCTATTAACAAATATTGAACCCTTTTCTGCATAACCTGCTAACTATAAAGGCGACCCTATCTAAGGTTTCGTCTCCGGGGGAACCCCCAAGACCGCGCTGCCTCCCCAAGACCGCGCTGCATCGCTTTATGCGGCTCGTTGGGGTATTGAAACAATGTTTAAAGATTACAAAACTGGAGGATATAATCTGGAAACTACTAGAGTTAATGAGCCGCGTTTTATGGCTATTATTTTGCTCATTACTCTCGCTTATACCCTAGCAACTTTCCAGGGTGAATATTTCCAAAATATGAGAGTTAATGAGTATATTTGTCGCCCGACTGAAAAGAAACGTTCTGTTAAAAGACACAGTGATTTTTGGATAGGATTATATGGATATCTCTGGGTTGAATCGATGGAAATTTGGTCAGACCTCGCTACTGATCTGATGAATCTCAAACCTCATAAACACCTCAATTTTATCAAAGGGATGAAAGCTCTATCCCTTATACAGTCTATCTTGTAGCCGTATTGTCACCCCTTAAGCGCTATTACAAAAGATTTAATCCTTTTATGCAAAGCCGAACACCCATAAAGGCGACCCTATCTAAGGTTTCGTCTTCGGCACGTTGCGTAGTCCGGTCTAACGACCTGGCAGCCTAGGTCGACTTGAGGGTCAAGAATATGGTCAAAAATCATTGTCTCGCCAAGTCTATTAATGATGGAGGTTGGTATTAGTTCAGGAAATGGATAGAACCTGGGGGGGCGACAAGCGCCCTGTAACCCTTGATATATCTTAAATTGAGCGAATTATGGTAAAAAAAAGATAGGTCAGAAATTGTCAATACGACCTATCAATTGAAAATGCTACCAGAATTATATCA
>NZ_JAAHIG010000749.1:0-1212 GCF_010692305.1 Moorena sp. SIO4G3
ATCGGAGCATGTCCAACTCTACCCAAATTCATGATCAACTGTTAGACTTTCTGTGTCAATACAGCAGCTACCCTCGATCTGCGCCATCTAAAAACCTTAGCCTGGATGGTGAGTGCCTTAATTAGCAGTGGTCAGCTTTGCCTTAGTGCCTGGGAACCTTATGTCTGATGCCTCGCCAAACAAGCCCAAAGCTTTGAACGTCGGTGGCACCGCTTTGTGAGCAATCGACTCATTGGTGTGAAGGGGCTATATATTCCCTTGGTGCTAAAGGCAATTGAAGAATTGGCAGTCTCATCGTCTGTACCTTGCACTCGATACCACAGTGCTTTGGAATCGCTACTGTATGATTCATCTATCACTGGTGTGTTGTGGTCGTGCCGTGCCATTTCTGTGGCAAGTGAAGGAGCATAGCAGTGCCACGGTGGCTTTCGAAGAATATCAACCATTGTTACGCCAAGCCCGGTGGATATTGCGTCAACATGCCGATGTGATGCTCTTAGCCGACCGAGGTTTCGCCAACCATGCTTTGATGAACTGGTTACTTTGGAGCAATTGGCACTATTGTCTACGGCTGCCCTGTGATGTCAATTTGCATGGTCCGCGTCGCTATCCGATTGAAGTCAGTTATCTGTGGCCACAAAAGGGAGAAGCAGTGTTCTATCACCATGTGGGTTTATGGCAAGATGGAAAACACCGCTCTCATCTGGTGTTAGCCAACGTCAAAGGGGTCAAAGAGCCTTGGGCGGTCATCACCGATGAAACCCCCACCTTAAAAACTCTGTGGCAATACGGTTTGAGGTTCCGGGTCGAGGAATTATTTTTGGACAGTAAGTCGGGAGCCAAAGAAGCTCGAAGACTCCCGCATCCGCAATGGCGAGCTCTCGAACGGCTCTACGAGCGTGGCTGCGGTGGCACTACTGTACGGCACGACTCAAGGCATGGCTGTTCAACTACAAGGTCTGCGACGGCAGGTCGTTCGCGTAGCGTGACCAAAGGTCAATCCTCATTGGCAAAGGGGTCTGAGCTACCTGAAAATTGGTCTGCGCTGGCTAACGGGAGTCCTCCACAAAAGTCGTCAACTTTTAACACCCGTCCCCTTGCTACCCAAAGACCCGCAACCGTGCTTTGCGCCGCTCTTAAAGCTCGTCAGGATTTTTACGTTCGCGTAGCGTGACTGCATGTCAATCGCATCTGGTTCTCACGGATTCAGTC
>NZ_JAAHIG010000075.1:0-29895 GCF_010692305.1 Moorena sp. SIO4G3
TTAATTACAGGATACTAAAGCTAATCGCCTTGATTTCTAGTTAAGGTGATTAGTCACCACCCATCTTTGGTGCTAATCAGAGTTTGTGCAATAAGCTTACTCAGCTGTAGCTAGTTCTGTGCTGCCACGAACGCGACGACGGGTAAGGGTGTTGTATAGCATTATACCAATGGCTTTAATCAGATTACCCTCCAGTTCCTGGAACATCTTCATATTCATGCCAAAGGCAGCATTAGCTTCTTCCACAATCCGATCCGCTGTGGCATCATCAATGGGTAGCTCATCCATGGCTTGGCGATACTTAGCCTTGAATCCCTTCTCATCAGGGATTTGCTTGAATTCATAAAAAGCAGTACCTTGCCCATCTGATAAGTTCATCCCGCGCTGGGCAATCTTTTTGAGAATTTGTCCGCCAGATAAGTCCCCTAGATAGCGGGTGTAGGAGTGAGCAACCAATAATTCTGGTTCCTTCTCAGACATATCTTTAATTCTTTGCACATACTCTTTAGCCGCCACTGAAGGGACTACTTTATCTTGCCAGTTAGAACCGTAGTAATAGCATAGGTCTTGCTCTAGGGTCTTTTTCCGATTGAGCTCTTGGAAGTAGATTTTTGAAAGAATCGGGTGTTCCCGATGGCGCTCCATTTCCTCTTCCATGGCGGAATAGACGAAGTAAAGGTTGGAGACTAATTTCCGGTAGGAGGTTTTTTCAACGGTTCCTTTCAAAAAGCACTTGACAAAACCCACATTCTCTGCCATGGTGTGGGATGTTTTTGTGCCTTCACGCAACTTGGTGGCTAAATTGGTACTCATTCTTTATTTTTGTTCCTAAAGTTGACGGTATTTGTATTACTACTTACAGACAAGCGAATATCTTTCCAAATTATTAGAGTAAACTGATTTAATGAAAAATTTTGTTAAGAATTCTTACGTAAACACGAGCTCCTACCTCCCCCACCGTCAGAGAGCAAGTTCATAGATCCTGAAACTGATCAGTCTAACAATGGTTTGATCAGTACACACAGGGGGGACGGGAGAAGTTATACCCTAGATTCTTGGCTCAACTGTTGCAACCATCCAAAAAGCTCTAGAAACTAGCAAGACTGTCTAAGTATTTAAGTAAAAATACTTAGACAGTCTCGTGAAAGGCGGTGCGACAAGGCGCTGCCCGAACCTCACCAAGGGAACGGGCACCAAAAGAGTGGAAATTTGCTTCAGCATGGTGAGGCGGCCAATGCCTTGGCAATTTAATCAGATTTTTTCTAGTGCCAAATTCCCAGAGAGTCTATGGCTTGAATTGACGCAACACACTAAACGCCTGAGAACGCCATCCTTGTGGCAATAGGGACAACACCAAAGCAACCCAAGCTTTTGAGGGGGAGCAAGCTTTTCCTGACCAAACTAATTCACGTCCGGTTGATGTTTGTCCAATTTCAATCAGACGCAATCCTAGTAGTAGCTTAGTTTCCGTCAGACGCGATCGCCTAACTGTCTCCAACATTTCTGACTCAAAGTTATAACTTTCTAGATAACGCAGTTTATCCTGTAAATAGGGAATTGCTCGACTAATCCCTTGCTGTTGGGCATGGAATCGATATTCCATTAACAATTCGGGTAAATAATAAGCTTTCTTGCCCGCAATAGCCAGCCGAACGAATAAATCATTATCTTCACAATTTTGGATGTTAGGACCCATAAATTCCACATCTTTCAACGCCTGCATCCGAAATAACGTAGCGCCAATTTGAAAGCTCTGCTGAATAAAAACAACCTCAATTAACTTATCAACAATCCCTTCGATTAACTTAGTTCTTCCCCACCTCTGAGAGTTTAATTTTGTAGCTGATTCATCCCTAGTATTATTAATATTAATTACCCAATGATCTGTCCCAACAAAATCAATAGTATGGTCTGGCTCTAAGATAGCCGTTGTTTTGGCTAAAAATTCAGGTGTCAGCCGGTCATCATCATCAAATTTAATAAAATATTCCCCCAATGCCGCATCAAATCCAGAGCGCATGTTATTACTTTTTCCAATATTTTTGGGGTGACGGATGTAGTTAATTCGGCTATCCTGATACTGGGACATTAACTCAGGAGTGTCATCAGTTGAACCATCATCACAGACAATTAATTCCCAGTCTTGATACGTTTGTTTAATAACACTGTCAATCGCATAAGGAAGTAAATTAACGCGATTGAATGTAGGAATACACACACTAACCTTGGGGACTCGTTGAATCATTGTATTGTTATAGATGAAACTATCAAGCCACTCAATTCATTGATTTGTTGACATAAAATTATCCTATTGGATGCCTGATATCAAGTCCGGTTACAACGAACTAGATATAACTTATAGCAATGTCTTGATGCAATAGCGAGTGGGGGGAACCCCCAAGACCGCGCTGCATCGCTTTCTTACCTAACCTGAAGATATGATGAAAATTCTCATGCTATCTGCCACCTTTCCTTATCCCCCCACTAGGGGAGGAACTCAGGTACGGACATTTAATTTACTAAAACATCTTAAGTTAAGTCATGATATCACCATGATTACTCAACGTTCAGAAGATGTCACGGATCAAGAAGTGGAAAAACTCGGGAAATGGGTAGATGAATTGGTGGTTTTCCCCCAACCAAAGCCTTGTGATCCCTCAGGAGGAATCTGGGGCAAAGTAAAGCGATTTAGTAATTTTATTCGCCAAGGCATCCCCCCCAGTGTGCTACATCTCTACTCCCCGGACATTCAGCAATGGATGGATGAAGCTGTGGCGGCTGGACGGTTTGACATTATTACCTGTGAACATAGTGTAAATGAAATATATGTACGACCAGAATGGCGACAGCAGCTGGGAACGGTGGTGAATATTCACAGTTCTGTGTATGGTACATTCCGTAATCAGTTGGAAACAGGAACCTCGGAAAATCAGCTCAGAGACCAGTTAAATTTACCCCTGTTGCGCGGCTATGAGGAACGATACTGTGCCAAATTTACTGGTCTTGTGGTCACAACACCGGAGGATCAAAGCCAGATAGCTGCCTATAAGCCATCGGGTAAAATTGTGGTGATTCCCAATGGGGTGGATTTGACTCAATTTCCCCAACGCACTGCTGACCCAGGGGGACATCGCATAGTTTTTATTGGAGCTATGGATAACCGAGCCAACATTGATGCTGTAAGCTTTTTCAGCTTGGAGGTCTTTCCAGCCATTAAAGAACGCTATCGAGATGCTAGCCTGGACCTGGTAGGAGCAAGACCAGTACCTGCAGTGTTGGAGTTGGCAGCATTGTCGGGAATTACGGTCACCGGTCGTGTGCCATCAATGGTAGAGTATCTCCATCAAGCAACTATCTGTGTGGTACCCATGCGGACTGGCTTTGGCATTAAAAACAAGACCCTGGAAGCAATGGCGGCTGGGGTACCTGTAGTGGGAAGCGATCGCGGTTTGGAGGGACTGGCGGTTGATGGTGCCAATACACCTCTGCGAGCATTGCGGGCAAATCATGTTAAGGAGTATATTAGTGCCATCACTCGTTTGTTTGAAGACCCACAGCTGCGAGCAAAGTTGTCCCAAAACGGGCGCTTATTGATCGAGGATGAATACACCTGGGATCGGGCTGGTCAATGCTACGAACAAGCCCTATCTCAGTCACTGGTTAGGAGTTAGTGGCATATGTTCATCTAAAAACTTCCGAGAGTAGGAAAACTCCGTGACGGTGGCAAACCCCTCTAAATCACCGTCACTGGAAGTCATAGAGAGATTAGGCTAGGTGGTGTTGGTCAATCGGTAAATTTGAATTTTTAACTATATTTTCTAGAGGAAAATTCACAATTGTATAAATGTATTGGTATGAAGATATAATACATTTATACTGTCCGATTTTTTCGGTAGTGTTCTTTGTCGTTGTTTTTTGGGTTTTGGGTAATAGGTAATCGGGAATTACTCTGCAGTAATCAGAATTATCAAAAACCCCAACCTTGGCAATATCGATTATCACGTATTTTCTACAATAAGAAGTTGGAGTAAATTAAAATTACAAAATGTTAATAAAAGTTTAGTTTTTTTAAAAATAGTATAAATAAATTAAACCTTGTCTTGATGCAAAGCGCGAGTGGGGGAAACCACGGCAGTCGCTCATGGGGGGAACCCCCAAGACCGCGCTGCCTTCCCAAGACCGCGCTGCATCGCTAACTCATGTAAAAAGTGAGATAAGCATGAATTATTGCCTGTCCTTTCCTTGTGGTCACTTATTGCTCAAAGTAGTAACGTCCTATGAAGATTCTAATGATCTCCACAACCTTTCCCTATCCGCCAACGCGGGGGGCAACTCAGGTCAGGACGTTTAATTTACTCAAGTACCTGAGTAAGCGTCATGCTATAACCTTGGTTACTCAACGTTCTGAGGAGATCACGGAGATCGATGTAGAAAAATTGCAGCAGTGGGTGGAAGAACTGGTGATGTTTCCCCAACCGCAGCCATCAGAACAAGAGAAAGGCATAAAGGATAAATTGCAGCGCTGGAGTACCATTTTGCAACAGGGAACGCCCCAGAAAGTACTCCAACTCTACTCAACTCCAATGCAGCAATGGCTGGATCAGGCTGTAGAGACGGGACAATTTGACCTGATTACCTGTGAACACAGTACCAATGAAATTTATGTGCGACCAGAGTGGCGGGAGCAGCTGCGAACTGTGGTGAATATTCATCATTCTGTATACCGGAAATCTCTGGACAAGCTGGAAACCAAAACATCAGACAATCAGCTGAAAGACCAGTTGAATTTGCCCCTATTACGTCGCTATGAAGAGCAATATTGTGCTAAATTTACAGACATTGTAGTCACAACAGCAGAAGATAGACGGCAAATAGAATCATTTGAGCTAGACAGTAAAATTACCTTGATTTCTAATGGGGTTGATGTTAATTTATTTCCCAGGCGCATCTCTGATCCTGGTGGACACAGATTAGTATTTACTGGGGCGATGGATAACCCACTAAACATCAAAGCAGCTCGTTATTTTAGCCTAGACGTGTTCCCAGCAATTACAGAGCGCTATGCTGATACCAAGCTAGAATTGGTCGGACCCAAACCGGTGCAAGCGGTGCTAGAGTTAGAAGAGCTCCAAGGGATTACTGTAACTGGCGCAGTGCCTTCTTTAGTAGACCACCTTCATAAGGCAACTATATTTGTGGTGCCAATGCAAAGTGGATTTGGCGTAAAAAATAAAACTCTGGAAGCGATGGCAGCAGGAGTACCGGTCGTGGGAAGCGATCGCGGTTTGGAGGGCTTGACAGTTGATGGGGGGGATGTCCCTTTGCGGGCATTGCGAGCAAATGATACAACAGAATATGTTTATGGCATTAGTCGGTTATTTGAAGACCGCCAACTCCGTAAACAACTGTCTGAAAATGGTCGAGGGTATATTGAACAGAAATATTCTTGGGAACGTGCTGGTGAGCTATATGAGCAGGTAATCACAAGTTAAGGATTTAGGGTTAGGGTGCCTTTGGCTCAGGGTGTAGGGTGTAGGGTGTAGGGTGTAGGGTGTAGGGTTTAGGGTTTAGGGTTTAGGGTTTAGGGTTTAGCACGCCGCAGCGACTGTGAGCAAACTGGTTTAGTCACGATTTTTAGAGTGAGCAAGGGAGAATTACAAAGACATGGACGTGGACGAATTAGCCTTTAAGTCCAAAAATATGTAGAATTTCGCTAATTACTATCTATCATCTATCGGGTGTCTCATAGTTATGAGGTACACAAGATTGTTTCCCTGTTGCCTGTTGCCTGTTGCCTGTTGCCTGTTGCCTAAAATCCAACATGTACCTCACCCAATTTAGAACTGCTATATTGCCGCCAACATTTTTTTAAAACTAGGAAAAAACTAGAAAGATAAACTATTAAAACATCAGTGCAAAAGTCTAGTAGAGGTGGTTGGTTAACAACCTTGGGCGCGATCGCTGCCTTAATCACCACTAGCGGTATCATTGCCGGTAGTATCTGGGTGGCGGTTATGTTAATTATTGACCCTGATTCGATTGTCTGGATCAATCACATTTTGCCGAGTTGGGCTCGTATCCCCCAGACTGTTCCCTCATCTGCCAAGACATTTGCCCAAATTCAAGGGGAGATTCGTGAAAATGGACTAACGGCGGGAACACCCCTTGCCCTTAACTCTGAGTTGCTGCTACCCATTTTGGCATCACCACCATCATGCCAAACTAATTGTGACCAGATTGTGGAACTTAGAGTCTATCAGCCCCTTGAACAAAGCAATAGACAACAAAAGTATTATCAGCTAGTTAGTCAGCTGCCTATCACTGCCCCGATCGAATATTTTGTGCTGTCTACCCAAGTGAACACAGGATCGGGTGATGCTAGTGTCTCCCGTTCACTACCTTTAACCAAACTCGATCGTTTCGATGAACAAGCTCTAGAGGAAGGGTTTTGGTTCAACCTCTCGGGTCAAGTAGCCTCAGAAAATACACCCGAGAGCTATGGACAAATTATTCACTACAATCCGGACCAGACACACCTAAGTATGATGTTGGAGTGGAAAAGCCCTAAGGAAGGTTCTCCCTATTGGCAGGAAGTGACCGGTGGTGCTACTCCAGAATTAGTGGTTAATCATACTGTAGGCTTGGAACCCCAGTTCAAGGTTTACCAAATTCAACCTCGGTCTTTTGTTCCGAACCCGATTTATCTAGAGGAAATTTCCCTGACCCAAGCAGCGATAGATACTAATTTTTATCGCAATGGTTTAATCCTAGCCCGTAATGGTTTGTGGTCTGATGGTTGGCAATGGTTGAACCAACAGAAACCAAAACACTGGTCAGCAGAGGCTCAAGCCCAAATGGATTTGGTTAAACTGCACGCTCAGGTCACCGAGTCTCAGGCTAATCAAATTTGGGGAAGTGCCAGTGCCGCTATCTTTGCTTATCTCCTGGATGGTCGCTGGGGGGAGGCAAAAACAGTGTTTCAGACGGCAGTGGATGGTGCTCAGTTGGGGGATATTATCACCATGCTAAAGACCGATTCTGGGGGATTGTGGCAGCGGGTGGAAGCAGCTCTAGAAGTGAGTCCTGATGACAGCAATGTACAAGCTTGGGGAGGGTTGATTTTGGCAGCCCAGGAAGACCCTCAAAAAGCGATCGCATGGGTGAAGGAATTACCCCAAACTAATCCCCAGGTTTACCAACTCCTCAACCATATGGACAATGCCTTAAACCCAGTTCCAGCTATTGTCAGGCACTTCAGTCAACTGGTTGGCAATTCAGAAATAATTCAAACTGTCAACGCAACGGATTGGTTGCAACCGGAAGATGCACATGGGGGAATAGGAGAACAGCACTGCCAAAGGCAACAGGAAAGTACTGAATTGGTGTCTGTAGCAGAGGAAGAGAGTATAGCAGTTTCACCCCTGTCCCCTTGTCCATCTGTCTCCGTCACTCTACAAAAAAAACCCGAGGAAGTTTGGTATCAAGTACAGGTAAAAGCATTTCACGATGGTCAGGATTGGCGGTGGATGCCGTTTTCTGATTTACGGCTGCCCACTTTGACGAAGGGAAAGCGATTGTGGCGATATTTGGGCTTAGACGTTGACCCCCAGATTCGGATTAGCCTTTGGAATGAAAATGGTATTCAGCAATCAACCACAGCTACGGTCAAGGGGGTTTCCTACCAGGAAGGGATGATTAAGCTGTTGGCAGCAGGTGGGGAACTCCCTAGTGAAGCCCTAGCTGTTGATGGCTCTAATCAGCACCTGCTAGCACACACCGAGACCGCACTGCGCTGGTTAGACCCAAGTGCGATTACGTTGTCAGCACTCTACCACCTTAACCCCGATTCGGTCTCAGCCATGCTGCCAGTACTCTGGCAGGAGTTAATCAACAGTGGTCAGTTCTCCCCAGGACCCCTTCCTAGTTTACCAATGATGCTTCAGGAGATCGGGCATTGGTCAGTTAGACCCATCGAGCTGACTGGCAACAACCAGCCAGAAGCGGTGCTAACCTTATATCAAGAAATATCGGTTACCTCAGAATCTACCGACGTTGGTCTATCGGATAGTATTAATGACGGGATGGATACAGAAAGGGCTTCTACTATCTACAAACCCCGCACCATGATTTTTGCTGACACAGGAGCCTTACTATACAGCGAATTTTCCCAAGATTCCAGCACTTCCATGACTGCGATCGCGGATTTAGGGGATGGCGGTCCTGCGGCTATAGTCATTGATGAACCAAATAACTATAGCCTTAAGCGTTGGTCAGCCAAGCATCAGCGTTTTGAGTAATGCTTATACTGATAATACTTGTACTTTAATACTTGTACTTTAATACTTGTACTTTAATACTTGTACTTAAGCGCATTGGTTCAACCTAAAACCAACCGTTGTTGCTTAAGTAATTGCTGGTGCTGCCACAGGGATTCAACTTCTGCCTGTAAGTGAAGGTACTTTACTTGCTGGTCCACCCCATATGATGTCATCAATTTCTTCAGCTGGGGGTCACCAGTGACAACAGAACGGGAATTGCTCTGCCAGTGGGCATTTGATAAATCTGTCCTATGGTCGGAAGAAGTTAACATCTTTATATTAAGTATTTTTGCTTGCTAAAAACTCCACGTAATTGTATCCCAAATTTCCAGCACATGCTAACTATACTTCTAGTGGTCAGCGTTCTCAAGGGATGCAAGCTCCGAGAGCTGCGCTGACTTCGTCAGCTTACGGGCTACTTTCGGGCTAAGGAAATGCCAAAAGCTATCAGCTATCAGCAGTAAGATTTAGAGTTTAATTGTTAATATAAGTTTTTTAAAATCAAATGTATGATATTGAAACATTTCTGGCAATTATCCTTAATAATAATTCCACTTACATTTCTTGTTTCACAATCTGTTGATTGGAATTAGTATCGATATACAGTAACTCTGACCAACGCTGCCGATAGGTTTCATATAACACCATAGCAGTTGCTGCTGAGGCATTGAGGCTAGGGGTCTTACCCTGTAATGGAATTGAGACTAACATGTCACAGCAGCTTTGTGACCTTAGGCTTAAACCATTCCCCTCTGAACCTATTACTAATACGACTGAACCGGTCAAATCAACTTTGTGTAAAAGTTTACCAGTACCGGCAGCAGTTCCGTAAATCCAAAAGCCCGCAGTTTTCAACTGCTCTAGGGCATTACTGAGATTGACAACTCTGGCAATAGGAAAGGTTTCTAGAGCTCCTGCTGCCACTTTCCTCACAGTTGAGGTGACACCAACAGCTCGACGTTGGGGTATGACTAAGCCTTGAGCCCCTAGAGCTTCTGCCGTACGAATAATTGCCCCTAAATTTTGAGGATCATTAATGCCATCACAAGCCAATAAAACTGGCTGCTCAGTTGCCCATTTTGCTTTGTCAATTAAGTCATTTAAATCTATGTACTGGTAAGGTGCAATTTGAGCTGCCACACCCTGATGGTTACCACCTTTAGTAATTTGGCTCAGGCGTTTTGGTGCTACTTCATCAATTACTGTACCGTTAGCCTTGGCTTTAACCAGTAAAGAGTGAAAGCGAGGATCGTAACGCAGCTGGGAAATAATCCAAACTCGGTTTAGCTGATGCTGGTTTTGGAGAGCTGCTAGAACTGAATGACGCCCGTAGATTAAGTCATTATCTTCTTCTGTGCTACTTACAAGTTTTGACTTAGGGTACCCATGCTCCTTGTGCTGAGTTTCCTCAGAGTGATGGGAATATTTTGACCGTGGCTTTCGAGAGTGGTAGTTCTTTCGAGGGGGTTTCCCGTTCTTGTGAGAATTGCCTGGGGTCGAACGAGATAATTTTTTATTCTCACCTTGCTTTACAAAGGACTTCTCTGCCTTGATCTGACCAGAAGCATCAGAGGAGGCATCAGAGGAGGGGTTTTGATTAGCCATAATAGAATTAGGATTTATGGGGTGTCGAGTTGGAGATGAGCCAATAACTGGGTCAAGCGTTGAGTATCAGTAAGGTAGAGGTATCCCAGTAAGGTTTCTAAGCTACTAGCTTGTTGATAGATTTCTCGATTGAGACGCCGGGGGCTATTTGTGGCAGCATTCCGTCCGCGCCGTAAAACGTCTTTTTCAGACGCAGTTAGGTAAGGTTCAAGCGATCGCAAAATCTCAGCTTGGCTTTCTGCTCTGACGTGAGCCACTACCTGGTTATGATAGTCACAGATTCGCCTCGGTGGTAGCAGATAGTGGGTTCGGATGTAAAGTTCATACACAGCATCTCCTATATATGCCAAGGATGCTGGGGAAATCTGTTGAATTTTGGCGATTTGATCAACTTTCGCCATGAATTGCCTAAATCGAAACTCTGTCCACAATACTATAGAGTCACTTCCACCGCCATTGCTATCCTCTTCCAAGGGGTCTAATTGTGCATCTGTCTGAGCCATATTTGGGGTATCACTGTCTTTTGTTGATTAGACCAAATTAGACATCCTTCAACAATTTCTGCTTCCAGTATTCAATAAATTTTCTAACAGGGAAGTTCCTCACACTCAACTCTGACCAATTCCCCATTGCTGAGAAAGTGAAGGCGGGTTTTGCCCCCGCCATCACCATCGATTTTGTCACTTACCCTTGATGTTCTCCTCAGCTATGGTGAGAGACTCTTGCAGGGAGAGAAATTTTTCTAGGCGCACTAGTTTCACAGTTTGAGTCACCCGGGGATTGGTCACGACTTGTAAAGTTCCCTTAGAATTTTGAGCTTTCTTCACTAGCTGCACCAAAGCACCCAAACCAGAGCTATCGACAAAATCAATTTTAGCTAAGTCCAGAATAATATGCGCTGGACCTTCATCAATATACTTGCCAATGACGTTACGGAAAATAGATTCCGAAAAGGCATCTAGCAATCCGGTAAGGCGGAAAATTTGATAATTTGACTCGACTTGGCGAGTGCCCCTTAAACTGACTGTAAGGGTTAGTTGTTCAGGAATAACACCCTCCTAGATATAGCTTATAAATATCAATAATCTAATACTTCTACTGTCAAGTTGACTACTGTGACAGCAGAGCGGTGACTTGACTACCGTTTATACACGCGCCGTATCACCATGCCTTTTTTTGTTGGTTAGCACTTCAGAGGGCTAAAACAACGTCAATTTTAGATTATACAACAGTATCAGAGTTTGGGGGGTACGGTGAGCGGGTTTGGGGGTAGGGTAAAATTAAGCCAGCCGCAATTGTAATCGATTAATTATAACTGAAGCAGATTTCTTGGTTTGCTGCCAATGCAGGGGCTATTTTATAGTTCCACACCCGGTCACCCTACAGTTGGGGTTTGGCATTGACTATTGGGCGCGATGCTCCTGGGTCGCCGCTACGCTCCGGAAGCGTTTCGGCAAAGCCGACGCTACGCGAACGCAAAGCGTGGCCTACGGCCTCAGCTTCCGCGCTTATGGGAACGCAAACCCTCGCAGAAGCACTCAGCTTCTAGTCAAGGGCTTTGTGCGATTGGCCGTAGGCCACGCTACTTGAGGTGCATCAGCTCGACAAACTGCTTAAATAAATAGTCAGCATCGTGAGGACCGGGACTAGCCTCAGGGTGATATTGTACTGAGAAGAACGGTAATGATTTGTGACGTAACCCTGCCACAGTGCGGTCATTGAGATTTAGGTGAGTAATTTCCACCTCCGTGCCTAAGGTATCGGGATCAATAGCAAAACCATGGTTTTGGCTAGTAATTTCCACCATTTGCTGCAAACCGGCTGGGTGATTCAAACCTCGGTGACCAAATTTAAGTTTAAAGGTCTGCGCTCCTAGGGCAAGACCAAGAATCTGATGTCCCATGCAGATGCCAAAAATAGGTTGCTGACGCTCCAATAACGCTTTGGTGGTTGAGATGCCTTCGAGTACTACAGCCGGATCCCCTGGTCCATTGGACAGAAATATCCCATCGGGATTATATTTAGCAATTTCTTCTGGCGATGTATTAGCAGGGACGACAATTACCCGACAATTGTAGCTAGCTAGACGTTTGAGAATATTACGTTTAATCCCAAAATCGATCGCAACAACTGTCAAAGGCTTGTCCTTTTCCACTCCATCAACCCCAGGACCGAACTCCCAATTGGCTTCCGTAGGATCAGACCATTCGTAAACCTTGTCAGTGCTCACTTCTTTAACTAGATTTAATCCTGCCATACTTGGAGCCGCTTGCACTTCGGACAATAACTCAGCAGAGTCAAGGATTTCTGTGGAAATAGCACCGTTTATGGCACCAATGGAGCGTATTTTGCGGGTTAATGCCCTTGTATCTATGCCATAAATTCCTGGGATGTTGTGTTCTGCCAAATAATCGGGCAAGGACTGGGTAGAGCGCCAGTTACTGGGACGGTAGCAGATATTACGGGCAATTGCGCCTCGGATTTGAGGATGAGCAGATTCTTCATCGGATGGGTTAACACCAGTATTGCCTAATTCTGGATAGGTGAAGGTCACAATTTGACCGCAGTAGCTGGGATCTGTCACCACCTCTTGATAACCCGTCATAGCAGTGTTAAACACTACTTCACCAATGGTTGTACCAGTCGCTCCGAAAGACCAGCCTTGGTAAGTTGTGCCATCAGCGAGAACTAACAGAGCTGGATGAGCCGTTGAGATAGTCATTTTATGTCAAGTAAACCCTTTTCTTTAAGCTTAGGATTGAAGCGAATTTCAGTCTTTACCCCTCGGGATTCTAGCTCATATTTAATTTTAGCTTCAACTCTCCGAGCAATTTTTTTTAGAATCTTCGTTTTTGCTAATTCCTCACTTTGCTCATAGTCTAATTGCTCTGCTTCAGTCATTGTTATTTTAGCATCAATCGGCTGACTCCACAGATTTTCCTGCTCTCCATTACCCACGGGGATCACACCATTCTCCTCAATCCATGCCTTACGAATCGTTTCTAATCGACTCCGGTCCGGTTTTTCAATGGTTTCTATTTTTAGCCAATAGCAGGATTGATGCTGACGAACTAAATGTTGTTTGATGCTGATATATATATCCCGGGAATAATTAACAAATTTCAGGGTTTTATCCTGATCAAAAATTGCGTATACACCAATCTTTTTTTGTAGAAATTCTGGTAGATTTCCCGTTTCATCCAGATAGGGAATAAATTCTAAATCCCTCAGAGAGGGAATTTGATTATCAGAAGTGAGCATGGGATGGGATTAAAAAATAAGATTCAAAAATAAATAATATCAACAAAATATTATTGAAATTTGCGATAAATCGCACAGAGGCGACTGGGATTAAAGATTTTGGATTTGAACATGAAGTTAGGAGGTACGTTAATGATGATATAATCATCAGATTCGTGATACTGCTCATATTCCGCTGGCATTCCCTTAGGGGTTGAAGTGGTGTAGGGAACTGGTTTAAACAGTAATTCAGTAAACTCAACCCTTAAGCATTGAGCCGCTTCAGCTACTTGAGCCAAAAAGTTTTCCCCGATTAGTAAAGCAAATAAGTGCTCTCGGGCTTCTGGAGCTAGGACAAAACTGCTATCGAACTTGTTAATTATCTTGAGGCTAACCATAAGTCAAGGATAATCCCGAATTCTTTACGAGAGTGATTATACCTGATCAAGATTCACTGTTGAACAAGACTTCCGTTAAATATACTTCTGAGTTCTAAGTCCTTAGTAAAACCTGTGACTGTACACGAATCCTGTAGGATTGGGATAGGAGCAGCCACAAGGAATGCCCCTAAACCTGCAACCTGCAACCTTGGCCTTTGGCCACGCTACGCGAACAACCTGTAACCTTGGCCTTTGGCCACGCTACGCGAACAACCTGCAACCTGCAACCTGCAACCTGCAACCTGCAACCTGCAACCTTGGCCTTTGGCCACGCTACGCGAACAACCTGCAACCTGCAACCTGCAACCTGCAACCTGCAACCTTGGCCTTTGGCCACGCTACGCGAACAACCTGCAACCTGCAACCTTCAACCGTAAACTTAGTAATCCTTCTGAACCACTTCTGTTCCCCGCTTCCGGATGCGATTGCGCTCCTTCGAGCAATTTCTATTCCCATCTGTGAGTTTATTTTCAAGTTTGCACTGCTCGTAAGTAATTTGGGCAGCGTGGCGTTTTGGCAGTTGAGTCTGTTTTTCTAAAGCTTTGTTAAAAAAATCTAAACTTTCTTGCTCCTGCCCCAGTTTTCGCAAAATTTGTGCTTTAAGGTAAAACACATCTGGATTGCTTGGTGTTGTTTCCATTGACCGGTCTATATAGTCTATTGCCTTAGAATATTGCTTTAAATCTCGATATCCTACTGCAATGCCTCGATAGGCTAAATAAGAGGGGAAAGCATAGGTTTCTAACTTGTCAATGGCTTGAGATGGGTCAGAAAATGGTAAATTGACTGCTAACATTAAATCCATGTAGCCTGTAATCAAGTTTAGCTCTGGGTCATTAGAATCAATTTCTTTGGCTTTATCGAGATATTCAAAAACTTTCTGTAATTTAGTCAATGCGCTGATGGGACCTTCTTTTTCAAAATCGTAAGCTCCTTCCAAAAAATAACCGACTGCTGTGTAGAGATTACCCCGCAAGGGATCAGAAGGAATCATTTCCTTAGCCGTATTAAGAGTTTTAGTGCCGTAGCTCTTGAAGGTTTCCCAATCTTGATCTAAGTAAGCTAGAGAGGATAGCATAGCATAGGTCATGGGTTCTTTAGACTGCCTAGATTCCGATTTTTTTAGATAAGCTTCAGCCTGTTTATAGTTTCCATCCTTGAAGAAGAAGTCAAACGCATCTTGAACAGTGTCATCAATGTTCCGAGGATTACTGTCGCGAAAGGGGTCAGCTGCTAAAGTGGGCATTCCCCATAAACCGATTAATACAACTGCTGTGCTGACACAGGCTTTAACTATCTGTTTTTGTGCTCGAAACCGTTGGTTCATCGTCATTCTGGCAATATTAAAAATATATGCTACTAACCTCAGTACTGACGTTGCACTTGATGCCAGGTTCCATATTACCGGAAGTTGGGGGATAAGATGGTAAGTAAGCATTGAGGGGTCAGCGGTCAGCGGTCAGCGGTCAGCGGTCAGCTTTTGGCTGACGCTACTTAAGGTGCTTATTTTATTCAAAAGCACCTTAAGTAGCGTGGGTGTAGCCCATAAACTATTCCAGTAAAGTGGCCAATAGCTTAGCGTGGCCATAGGCCAAGGCTGATAGCTGATAGCTGATAGCTGATGGCTGATGGCTAATGGCTGATAGCTGATAGCTGATTGCTGAGTGCTTACAATAGTAATGTTTATGAAATGTTGAAACCTCCCGAGTCTTAGAAGAGCGGAAGGAGTGGGCAGAAGGAAATGCTATATCTTAGAGACTTAACGTATCATCCACCAGCTAGCTCCATCCCGATCTTGAAGGGTCTGAATCTAGAGCTAGCACCACAAGAATTGGGACTAGTGATTGGTGTTAGTGGTTCTGGTAAAAGCACATTATTGGAAATTTTGGCAGGATTAGCCCAGCCCACCGCAGGAAACATCTTTTGGGGAGAAACCGAACTCACAAACGACCACCTACCCCAACTAGCAGGATTAGTGTTTCAGTTTCCAGAACGGCATTTCTGTGGTAAGACTATCCTGGAAGAATTGCGGATGGGACATCCAGAGTTGGGGTCACAAAGGGTTTATGATGCTTTGGGGGAAGTGGGACTGGCGGATTTTGCCTTGCATACTTCACCCCATGCTATGAGTGGTGGTCAGCAGCGACGCCTTGCTCTAGCAGTACAACTGATTCGTCAACCCCATATACTGATGTTGGATGAACCAACAGCTGGATTAGACTGGTCTATGCGAAGACAGTTAGTCAATCTGCTGGCAAAACTCAAAACCCATTGGACACTCCTAGTGGTGACTCACGATGCTAAGGATTTACTGCCTATTGCTGACCGTTGCTGGACTCTTAAGCAAGGGGAATTAAACGCTGTTGATTTAGCTAGTGCTGAGTTGTGAGTGTTGAGTACTTTAGGAAAGGGAGTAGGGAGTAGGGAGTAGGGAGTAGGGAGTAGGGAGTAGGGAGTAGGGAAAAAAAATTATCACAATTTATTTAGGATCCCTATTTAGAAATTAAAAATTAAAAAGTAAAAAGCAAAAAATGACGGTTCTTCAGTACCTTTTCTGCTAAATTTATAGTCAAAAAGCTCAGAAAGCTTACTGTAGAATTAAAATTATGCTATTCAACTCACAAAAAATTTTGAATACGGGCTTTTTCCACTACTCCCTGCTCCGAAGTCCCTGCTCCCTTTGCCAAAGTGTTTATTTAGCATAACAAGTACAGAATAGCAAAAATGACAAATGACCAAAATGTTGTAGTAGTGCCACAGATGACAGAGGTTTGGCAACAAACTCTAAATTGGCAGCCAGATCCAGAACAACAACAGTTGTTTCAGAAACTCTATGAAGGGATTTTGTCAGGCAATCGTCAGTTGAATTTAACTCGGATTACCGCTGCCGAGGAGTTTTGGGAAAAGCATCTGTGGGATTCTTTGGTAGGATTGGCTCCCATATGGCAATCTGTAACTCCAGGACAGAGAATTATTGATATTGGAACGGGGGCTGGATTTCCGGGATTACCAGTTGCGATCGCATTTCCTAATACTGCTATTACGTTACTCGATTCTACTCGCAAAAAAATTACTTTTCTCCAAACCTTAATCCCCCAGTTGGAAATTAATAATGTTAAAACGTTAGTTGGCAGAGCAGAAGCAATTGGACAGAAGCAACAGCATCGACACTCCTACGATATTGCTCTAGTTCGTGCTGTTAGTGCCCCTTCTGTTTGTGCTGAATATGCTCTACCACTTCTGAAAAAGGGAGGTTTGGCGATTCTTTATCGTGGTCATTGGACAGATGAAGAAACCGAAGCTTTACAGCCAGCGGTAAAAAAGTTGGGTGGAATAATTGAATCAGTTGAAAAATTTACGACGCCTTTGAGCGATAGTGTTCGTCATTGTTTGTTGTTGAAAGTATTATCACCAACAGTAGCTAAGTTTCCCCGTGCTGTAGGATTACCAGCACAAGAACCTTTGAATTAGAAGATATAGCGGTTTGCAACTTTAGTGAATACATATTTCTGGTTTTTTAGGGAACAGGGAACAGCGATGCAGAGGTGCGACCCGTGGCGAATTTAATTCTTAATGCGGAAAGCGCACCATTACGGTCTTGGGGAGGCAGTGCCGCCAAAGGGGGTTCCCCCCATGACCGCACTGCCGTGGTTTCCCCCATGAGCGACTGCATCAAGACGGGAACAGGGAACAGGGAATAGATCAGTTGGTATCCAATGTGACATACTCCCACACTGAATCGTTCGCGTAGCGTGGCCTTTGGCCAAGATTACAGTGTGGGCTTCTTACCAACTCCAGCCATCGCTATCGGCTTTCGCCGACGCTGCGCGAACGGATACACAGTAAGCTTTATTAACGACACGGTCAGAAGTTACCGCATTCAGAGGGTCGCCTTTATGGTTAGTCGGCTATGCATAAAAGGGTTAAAACTTTATGATTAAGGCGACCCTCTGATAAGGTTTCGTCTCCGGGATGCCCCTCCGCGCCGGAACAATACCATAAGTTCTATTTTTTAGGAACGTAGGTAGCTGACAAACCAGCATTTAAGGCCTTTGGCCACGCTTCGCGAACGGCTTTGTTTATCAGTACAAATATTATAGCAATTTTATAATACCCTGTGCAAAATTCATCCCACACCTATGCTACGCATTAGGTGTGGGATGAATTTTGCCGGACAGCTAAGTTATTTATTATTGGCAAGTAAGAAGTAAACTGGATATTTTTAGCCCCATTTTCATAATTAACTTATCTGCAAATCGCTATAAATGACAGTTTCTAACCCATTTTTTGCTAAACTAGTATTATCAAAAAAATGGCTTCTTAGGAAAACTCCGATGACTGCCACTACTGCACTGCTTAGCCTCGAAGACTACTTAAGCTACAACGATGGCACTGATCGGCGTTATGAACTGGTGAATGGGGAACTGATTGCCATGTCTCAACCCAAAGGACAACATGGTGCAATTACTGAGTTTCTCAACGATCAATTTCGGGCTGAAATTCAGGATCAGGGGTTAGCCTGGGTTTCTAAGCAAGGGTTTATAGCAATCGAGTCGCCCCGTGGGGGACGTTGGGATACAGCGCGGATTCCAGATGTGACGGTGGCAACACTGGAGCAATGGCAGGGAATGCTGGATCGAGAGGCGATCATTCGTCTCAACGAATCGCCACCTTTTTTGGTGGTTGAAGTGGTTAGCGAATCAACTCGGACGACGGATTATCGAAGCAAACGAGTGGAGTATAACTTGCTGGGGATTCGCGAATATTGGATTGTCGATCCGCTCAAAAAGCAGGTTGTGGTGTTGCAGTTGGTCGATGATCTTTATGAGGAAACGGTTGTTGTGGGGGATGAGTTGATTGAATCAACTATTTTTCCGGGGTTACAGCTTTCGGCACAACAAGTGTTGAATGGTGCGCTTTAGAATAAGTAATAGACTTTTAGCCATCAGCCGTTAGCTGTCAGCTGTCAGCTAAGTTCTAAAACCTGAATGCTGAATGCTCTAAGTTGAACGCTCTAAGCACCGAGGAGGAAATTTTATGCCTTCCCCTTTTCCAGGGATGAACCCTTACCTAGAACATCCAGAAGTTTGGCCAGGAGTACATCACTGGCTTATTATTGAACTAGCCAGATCCCTTTCTCCTCAACTGCGTCCCAAATACAGAGTTGGTGTTGAAGTGCGCATGTATGAAACCATTGGGGAAGAATCTCTACTCGTTGGCATTCCAGATTTAACTGTCAAAGGTTCACAGGTGACAACCAAACAACCAATGACCAATGTTTCAGTTGCAGAACCCCCAACTCAACCCCAAACAGTAGAAGTTCCTGTACCTGAAACCATTAAGCAAGGTTATTTAGAAGTCCGAGAGGTAGCTACCAAGGAAGTAGTAACAGCTATTGAAATACTCTCTCCCATTAATAAACGTTCTGGGGAAGGACGCAAGCAATATGAGACTAAACGAAATAAGGTTTTAGGCAGTTTCACTCATTTAGTAGAAATTGATTTACTGCGTAAGGGACAACCAATGCCAGTTTACAACAGCAATATTCAAACCCATTATCGCATTTTAGTCAGTCGAGGAGACCGTCGTCCTCAAGCTGATTTGTATGGATTTAATTTACCAGATTCTATCCCTTCATTTCCATTACCGCTGAAGTCTGGAGATACAGAACCATTAGTAGATTTACAGCTATTGTTGAGTAATATCTACGACCAAGCCAGTTATGATTTACTCATAGATTATAATCAAGAGCCACTACCGCAATTGTCGGAAGAAGACGGAGATTGGGTTAATACATGGTTAACGTAGCGAGAATTGCGTACGCCCTAGGTTTTGATGCTAATTATTTTACTAAATAAACCTTGTTTTGCTAAATAAACAGTGTGTTAGCGTGAGCGTATCCAAGCTACTGAATGTGCCTTTATAAGGCAACTACACTAATGAACTTTACTATTAAGGAATTTTCTGGTTTATGAAATCACCTTCAACAGAAGAATATGAATTATTTAGAAAACTTAAACGCTATCAAGGTCAGCTTGATCTGGGTCATTCAGATGCCCCAGAATATAAGAAGAAAGATCTAATGGTAGAAATGGAGAATTTATATGCATCTTACCCTGCCCAGTATTTAGTTGATTCTCATAAGGTAACTGTGCCAGAAAGTCTTACCCATCTAGGTGCAGAAAAGATTTTTGGACTAATTCCATCTTTTCCTAAAATCAATCCAAAATCCGTAGTTATTTTTCCTAAGACTTCAACAGTTCTTGTGAAAATGGCGATTCTATCATCCAAATATAGATTATTACGGAGGGGAGGAAATGTTAAACCTATCACAGTCATTTATCCAGAAGGTAACTTTCGCTACAACCATAATATAGATATATTTTGTGGCACTACTCGGCATTTAGTAGAAGTTTGTCTATCGACTTTTAAGATTAAGCCAGACAAATTGGAAGAAGTCATTTGTACTGCAAAAAAAAATGGATATCTAATTGCTGCTTTTATACTGGAAACCCCTAATAATCCCTGGTGCCAAATTTATACTCGAGATGAATTAAAAGAATTAGCCGAGGTTGCGCATCAACATAATATACTAATCATTAATGATATGTATTTTTCAGGAACTGAAGCAATAGGAAATGACCAAGTTTCAGTGGCTAGTGTGAGTACTCGCTCAGATTTAGTTATCACAACCTGTGGAATGCGAAGACAATTTGGAATTGACGGTATTGGCAAAGTAGGTTTTTTGACGACTCAGAATGAGGCGCTTGTGAAGGAAATTAAGCGCTTTGTTGTTGCAGCACATGTTCGTTACACCAATGCCGAGGTAATTACAGCTTCTTGGGCTCTAAAAAAAAGAGACTTGAATCATCGTGAAGAATTGAGAAAAGAGTTAGAAATATTGAGGAATAATGCTGAAGCTTTGCTGATGGAGTCTGATTTATTGGCTATGGGAATGAAGATTATCAAGAGCAGCTGTGCAGGGCCTTTTATCAATATTGGGTTTAACTCAGAACTAGAATCTAGGATGAAGAGTTTAGGGATAGCGGATAGTTATAAATTGGGTGAATATTTTTCTCAAATTGGAAAGGTTACACTTTTACCTTTAAGCTCAATGTTTACAAATAAAATTGGCTTTCGGATAAACGTGACAAATATTTCCGAGTATAAAGCAGGATTAGCCTGTATGCAGGCTACCATTGAAAAGATTAAGAAAGGAGTTTCTTATCTTTCTTTAGAGGGAGAAATAAATCAAGAATATGAGATTTTGAGACAAGGTTATCGTCCTTGGGAAGGTATCTAGGTGTGAAAGTATGGCGGTTCAAATATCGATGATATAGGATAGAACTCTACTCTGTAATGGCTGTAGCAACCAGTCTGCACTTCACTGGACTGAGAACCGCTATAATCTAAAAATTAGTCCCCAGGGAACTCCCCATGCTACTGCAATTCGGCTTACTGGCCGGTTGTTGGATAATCGTTTACTAGAGCAAGGGTTAGTTCAAACACAATTACCAGTTCAGTTAAGTAATTACTCTGAACCCGAACCAGATCTAGCCGTAGTTATGCCAGATGAAC
Organism: Moorena sp. SIO4G3; assembly: GCF_010692305.1. Taxonomy (NCBI): domain Bacteria; kingdom Bacillati; phylum Cyanobacteriota; class Cyanophyceae; order Coleofasciculales; family Coleofasciculaceae; genus Moorena; species Moorena sp. SIO4G3. The sequence continues at coordinate 21,182 of NZ_JAAHIG010000075.1, forward strand.
TGCGATACCTAGACCATCATCCGACACCATCAGAAATTTATTTAATTATTGAAGTTGCTGATACTACCTTGCTCCATGCTCCCTGCTCCCTTTTTCCATAACTCCTATGTTCACAAATCAAATAAAAAGGGTATAATTAGCCCTAAAGTTGTTAAACTAAGGGTGCTCGGCTGGCGATACCAAAGAAAATCAGATGGTATTCCAACTAAAGTTAATGGTCGCCATAGGTGATAGGATATAGATTTTGGAATGAAACTGCTGGAACTGCGCTTTTATCCCATTGAAGGCAAGCAAGATTGCTTCAAAGTGACTGTGGAGGGTTCATCAGGAGAAGTCCATCATCAACCTGGTCTGCCTTTTCTCGACAATCACACTCCCGATGTCCAGGACAGACGTTTCACGGTAGTTAAGATATTAGAGTCAACTAACTTCAAAGAGGATAACTTTTCGGAAGATGAGCAGGCTTGGATGGTACGTGAGGAACTGCTGCTACCGAAACGCAATGCTTTTGACCCTCAATACTTGGCTACTATTGGGCGTAAGCTCTATCAAATATTAGGTAAAGACATTCAGCAGGTGATAGAGGCAGCGGTAGCAGAGGCTAAACGCGATCGCATTTTCTTACATATTCGGTTGCGGTTTCCAGCAGAAGACCCCAAACCTGTCCGCTTTACTGATTATCCTTGGGAATTACTCCATAACCAGTACAAGTTTCTAGCCGAGGAAGGGGTGATATTCTCCCGCTATATTGCCTATCGTAGTCCTCGTCCTAATTTACCGAGAGTTGAACGGCTCAATGTCCTGTTGATTTCCTCTGGGGCAGGGGATCAGAGAATAGGACTGAAATCGTTACCTGCTTTTGAACGAGATGCGATCGCAAACGGATTGCAACAGGCTCAGCAAAAAGGTAAAATTCAACTGGAAATTTTAGAATCTGCTACATTAAAAGCACTCCGCAGGCGGTTGTCAGAGCGCCAAACCTCAGCAGTGCCTCAGGTTCTGCATTTTGATGGACATGGCTTTTTTGGCAAGCGCTGTAATGAAATAGGGTGCAAGAAAGCTTATAACCAGGGTGCAGATCAATGTGAATGCGGTGCCCCATTGGGACAACCACAAGGTTATTTGGTGTTTGAAGACTCAGATGGTAACGCTGATTATGTCAGTGCCAAAGAACTGGGAGAACTCTTAGGTAATTTGCAGCGTCGAGAGCAACCCCATTCAGCATCGGGAATTGCTTTAGTTGTTTTGAGTGCTTGCAAAAGTGCCATGTCTCGTAAGAGTGAGTCTGTCTTCAATGGGGTGGCTCAGAGTTTGATTGGTCGAGGTATTCCTGCTGTAGTAGCCATGACCTATTCCATCAGGGTGGATGCCGCTAGTGAATTTGCGGAAGAGTTTTATCATTCAGTGGGGGAACAAGAGTCATTAGCGATCGCATTGCGTCGGGGACAAAGTGCTATGGGTATTGAAGGGAATCAGTGGTATCGTCCAGTGCTGTATCTGCGTTGGGAGGATAATGAGGGAGGAAAGTTGTTTAAAGCTTCTCCGGTTCAAACTGATGAGAATAATCTACCACCACAGAAAGTCCCTTTACCAGATAAACCTAAGGTTATCAAAAAAACTTCTAGAGTCACACAACTTAAAATCGCAGGTCTTAAGCAAGACCTCCAAAAGTTAGAGAAAGACTACACAGATGTTGCAGAAAAGCAGCGGCGTGAAAGCAATCCTCAGGAGAAAAATAATTTAGATTTACAGCTTGAAAAAATTGCTAACGATATGGATAAGATTGAACAACAGCTTCATGAACTAGAATATGGGGATGAGTAGAGCTATAAAACTCCGGATTGAAAGCCTGGAATCTGACCTAAATAAGCTAGAAAAAGATTACAAAGACGTTGACGAAAAAAAGCGCTGTACCAGCAATCCTCAGGAAAAAAATAATCTAGATTTACAGCTTCAAAAAATTGCTAACGATATAAAAATTAAGGAGAAAGAGCTTAAACAACTAGAACTAGAGTTAAAGCAGTTAGAAAATGATTTAAAAGAGACAAAAAATCAGACACAATATTTACTAAGGTTGTTCACTCGTTTTGAATTTGAAAAGGAAATTATAACCTGTGTTCAAAGAGCATACCACGCTTGTTCTCCTGAAGATTGGCCATATCCTGTACCAGATAATTTAACAGGGATTGTTGAACAGTTAGAAAAGATGCCCAAAGGAAGCTCGAAATATACGACAATTGAGCGCTGGGTAGGTTACTTGTTAAAAGATTCCGAACTGCCTTCATTAGTTTCTGATCAGTTAAGGGAATGGGGTCAGCAGAATATCAAGGGATATTCAGAGTTGTTGAGAGAGTTAGAAAATAAGCCAAAAAGTAAGAACTCTTATTTAATGGTGGTTGTTCAGGCTAGTAACCCAAGCTCAGTTAGCACATGGAATAAAGCAGGGAAGTATTTTGTAGAGGCTTGGTTTATGCCAAATGACAGAGTTTTAGAATTTGAGCAACTGTCTCAACCTGAATCTTTTCCAGAAACCGCCACAACGGATGAAATTCAGCAACTGCTACAAGCCTTTTTAGAGGAAATCGCTACTAAATATTTATCGATTCAGTTAACAATTGAATTATTTCTTCCCCTAGATTTATTGAATCGAGATGTTAATGCTTGTAAAATTGATGATGGATTGGGTTATCTGGTACCAATTGGCTGTGAGTATCCGGTATTAGTACGTTCATCGGAGCGACTATTGCCAATTTACGGACGTCATCGAGGACGTTGGGAAAAAAAGTGGTGTTTCTTGCAACAACTAATTCCAGGGTCTGCCTGTCATAGTTTTGTCTCAGGTGATGATCAGGATTTAGATCGATTGTTTGTCCAGTTAAGTCAACAAAATGTGATTGGACTTAAGTTGCTAAAAGCTCCTCTGAAAGTAGGTAAAGGTAGCGTATTTGCCGTAATCCTGAAAGCAGCTATACCAGTAGCATTATGGTTAAGACAGAATTTATCCAAAAATTGCCAAGAGGAGGTTGATGGAATACTCAACTGCTGCTGTCTTCATGAACTACCTGAAGTAGTCAAAAATAAACGCTTAGAGGATTTCCCTATGGCTCCAGATACTAACATTGGACACCATCTTTCCTTATTATGGGAAGACCCCTATCGCGTGCCCCCTTGTATCGAATACTCTATGTCATATGAATAATTGGAAAATATTTAAAGGCACTGGCAAACCTATTGATGGAGAAATTGATGACCTGTTACCCCATCCACCGAGTTGGCGTCAGTTTGATGGGAATATCAACAAAGAGGAAGGACGGGGTGCTACCTTTCAGGCTCGTTCTGAAGAAATTGAGTTAGTTAATGCAGCCCTTTACCTGCGTCGTCCTTTATTAGTAACCGGAAAACCAGGTTCTGGAAAAACATCCTTAGCTTATGCGGTTGCTTATGAGTTAAAATTAGGTGAAGTTTTATACTGGCCGATTACAACCAGGACAACTTTAAAAGATGGTCTTTATGACTATGATGCGATCGGTCGTCTACAGGATGCTCAGCAACAGGATAAGAATAATCAGGATAATCTCAAAGAAATTGGTAACTATATTCAACTTGGTCCTTTGGGTACAGCACTCTTACCATCAGATAAGCCGCGATTGCTACTGATTGATGAAATTGATAAAAGTGATATAGACTTGCCTAATAATTTACTGCATGTGTTTGAAGAGGGTGAATTTACAATACCCGAATTAGTTCGGATTTCAGAAAAGTTGGAAACTGTGGCAGTACGAACCGCTTATAAAAATAAAAGTCAGCCAACTGCCAAAGATATCAAAGTTGATATCACAGAAGGACGAATACGCTGTAAAGCTTTTCCCTTGGTAATTCTAACTAGCAATGGAGAACGAGACTTTCCGCCCCCCTTCTTGCGGCGCTGTCTGCGGCTGAATATAAAGGAACCCAATGATGTAGAGTTAGAGAAAATTGTGGCGGCTCATTTGGGTACAGAGCCGCAGATTACCAAACAGGCTCAGGAGTTAATTGAGCAATTTCTGGAAAAACGTAACAAGGGAGATTTAGCAACAGATCAACTCCTCAATGCTATTTACTTGATGACTCGCGAATCGGCACCCACTGGTCAAGAAAAAGAACAATTGATTGAACAATTACTTAAGTATTTGACTAGCAGCGAGGATGGATGATGAAGTCAGAAACTTTGGGTATCGCTGCACTAAATTCTCGGCTCAAATGGGTTGATTTATACTTAGATGATAAACAAATTGCCGATATTCTATGGTTAGCTGTTCAAATCAGTGAGGTTGAGGAAACTTCCCTGAAAGAAACACCTGTTGAAGATTCTCAAACTGTTATTGAAACCAAAACTCAAACGCCGCCTGATTCTAAATTAACACCACCCATTAAATCTGGTTCTAGTTCACCTACTGCCTCTGCTGATCTTCCCCCTTCCTCACCCCATAACTTAAAACAGGAATCTTCTTCTAGTTCACCTACTGCCTCTGCTGATCTTCCCCCTTCCTCACCCCATAACTCAAAAGATAAAACGGTATCTGAAGGTATTCCCTTTCAAGCACCCGCTGCTCCACCATTACGCCAAACTCTAGCGTTAGCAAGGGCATTGCGTCCTCTGATGCGGAAAGTTCCTTCTCAAACTAAAACGGTTATTGATGAAGAGGAAACCGTTACCCAGATTGTCGAAAAAAAGATTTGGACACCTGTACTCAAGCCAACACCAGAACGCTGGTTGGATTTAGCCCTGGTGGTGGAGGAATCCCGTTCCACAGTAATTTGGCAAGAAATAATCGCTGAGTTTCAGAAACTGACTGAACTTCAAGGCGCTTTTCGAGATGTTCGCAGTTGGAGCTTGAGAGTAGACAATGATGGAGCAATTCAGCTTTTTTCCCAGCAGAATCTCTCAACAGCTCAACAATCTTCCCGCAGCCCAAAGGAATTATTAGACCCTGCAGGTAGGCGCTTAATCCTGTTAATTAGTGATTGCATATCTCCAATCTGGCGTCAAGGTAAGATTCATCAACTCTTAAAGCGTTGGTCAAATAATGGCCCTGTGGCGATTTTACAACTTTTGCCAGAACGCTTGTGGGGACGAACTGCATTAGGTGCTGGCTTTCCGATTCAATTAAGTGCTTTAGTCCCAGGCGTTGCCAATAGTCAACTAGTAGTTGATGGATTACCTGTTTGGACAGAGGTCGATCTTGCCAACAGTTTAACATTACCTGTGGTTACCTTAGAACCTGATTCTCTCAAACAATGGTCGCGAGTGGTGGCTGGAGTAGGGAATACCCAAACTGCTGGGATTTTGTTGGAGTTATCTTTAGTCGCTTCTTTAGCCCAAGCTTCACCAACAGCTCAAAAGGAATTATCTGCGGTAGAGTTGGTGAAGCGATTTCGGACAACAGCATCTCCTACAGCAAGACGTTTAGCGGGATTGATGGCAACAGTTCCTGTGAGTTTGCCAGTCGTTTATCTTATCCAAGAAACTCTACTGCCAGAGTCGATGCAGGTTCATGTTGCTGAAGTCTTCATGAGTGGTCTTTTACAACCCGTTTCCTCTCAAAAGGAGATAGTTCAGTATGAGTTTGTCGAAGGAGTCAGAGACTTACTAGTAGACTCCGTTCCGATTCCAGATGTTGATGCAGTCTTGGAGGAAGTTTCCCAATATATTGCTCGCAAACTCGGTATATATATTAAGAATTTTACAGCTTTGCTGTCTGCCGATTTTAAGTGGGATAAAGCTACTCAACAGCAGATAATGCCTTTTGCCCAGATTACTACTCAGGTTTTGCATCGCTTGGGAGGAGAGTATGCTGCTTTAGCTGAACACTTGGAACGCATTTCTAGTCACTCTTCAGATGCATCAATAGACATTGAGCTAAAACCTTTTGACTTTGAAGTGGCAACTATTGAGTTGAAACAAACAGGCCGGTTGAGAACAGAAACAAAACTAATCATCAACCGTCATCAGCACCAAGCTGATGGTTTTACCCAAGACTTAGGGAATGGAGTTGAGCTAGAGATGGTTGCCATTCCTGAAGGAAGCTTTATCATGGGTTCTCCAGAAACAGAAGAGGGGCATAGCAAAAGTGAAAATCCCCAGCATCGAGTCACTGTTACATCCTTCTTCATGGGCAAATACCCAGTGACCCAAGCCCAATGGCAAGCCGTGGCAGCCCTACCCCAAGTCAACAGAAAACTTGAACCCAATCCATCCTATTTTAAAGGGAAAAACCGACCTGTAGAGCAAGTCTCCTGGTATGAGGCCGTGGAATTTTGTGAGCGGCTGTCCCAGTATACGAAACGGCCTTATCGCTTGCCCAGTGAAGCCCAGTGGGAGTATGCTTGTCGAGCAGGTACAACGACTCCGTTTCATTTTGGTGAGACAATTACAACTGACCTAGCTAACTATGATGGCAACTCTACTTATGGCTCTGGTTCCAAAGGCAAATATGTTGAGGAAACAGCCCCAGTGGGGAGTTTTGGGGTAGCCAATGAGTTTGGACTCTACGATATGCATGGGAATGTGTGGGAGTGGTGTGCAGACCATTGGCACTCACACTATCAAAGTGCCCCGAAAGATGACAGTGCCTGGCAATATGATAATGAAAATTATAATTATCAGCGGCTGTTGCGGGGCGGTTGTTGGGTCATCTCCCCTGTTTACTGCCGTTCTGGGTCTCGCCACAACTCTTATCCGGCCTTCGGGCACCTCGACACCTATATTGGTTTCCGTGTGGTGTGTGGGTGTGCGTGGACTCCGTAACCCTTTTCCCTATTTCCCTTTTGCCCTTTACCCTGTTTTCCCTTTTTTCTGTTCCCACTGTAGAACTGGCATCTTGCCAGTGGCTGGGGAATAAGCCCCGCGTAGAACTGGCATCTTGCCAGTGGCTGGGGAATAAGCCCTGTGTAGAACTGGCATCTTGGTGTAGAACTGGCATCTTGCCAGTGGCTGGGGAATAGTCCCTGTGTAGAACTGGCATCTTGCCAGTGGCCGGAATAAGCCCCCCGTAGAACTGGCATCTTGCCAGTGGCTGGAATAAGCCCCCCGTAGAACTGGCATCTTGCCAGTGGCTGGGGAATAGTCCCCGCGTAGAACTGGCATCTTGCCAGTGGCTGGAATAAGCCCCGCGTAGAACTGGCATCTTGCCAGTGGCCGGAATAAGCCCTGTGTAGAACTGGCATCTTGCCAGTGGCCGGAATAAGCCCCGCGTAGAACTGGCATCTTGCCAGTGGCCGGAATAAGCCCCGCGTAGAACTGGCATCTTGCCAGTGGCCGGGTAATAAGCCCTGTGTAGAACTGGCATCTTGCCAGTGGCTCCGGAATAGCCTTTATGAATGTGTCAATATGAATCAAATTAAATATTGGTCACTGGTAATATGCCATCATATTGGTGACTGGCTAAGGTCTTCTCACTGGCAAGATGTAATAATCCTGGTCACTGGCAAGATGCCAGTTCTACTTTTATCACCACTGGCAAGATGCCAGATAATATTGGTCACTGGCAAGATGCCAGTTCTACTTTTATCACCACTGGCAAGATGCCAGTTCTACTTCTATCACCACTGGCAAGATGCCAGTTCTACTTCTATCACCACTGGCAAGATGCCAGTTCTACTTCTATCACCACTGGCAAGATGCCAGTTCTACTTTTATAAGTGTGGAACAGCCTTTCAGCCTGTCTCAACGCACTAAAATAAAAAAATATACCCCTTAATTTATTTAAAAATGTAACTAATGACTACCCCTAACTCTCCATCCTATGGGGCACAGGCTTCGAGGCGGTCTCAACCGAATATTAATAATTATCACAGGCAAGATGCCAGTTCTACGAATTATAGCAGTTTCAGAAAGTTCAAAAATCTTAAAATTAGCCAAAGGACTCTTCCTCACTGGGAATCAGCAGGAGCAATTTACTTTGTAACTTTTAATACGTTTAAAAAGCTAGAGTTGACCCCAGAAGCCAGACAAGTAGTTTTAGATTCCTGTTTATTTTTCAATAACCAAAGGTACAAAAACTATGCTGTTGTAATTATGCCAGATCATGTGCATTGGTTAATACAGCCTTTGCTAAAATCCGATCAGGAATATTGGAGCTTAGGTAGTATCATCCACAGCATTAAAAGCTATAGTTCTAAGCAAGTTCCTAAAGTAATGAATCATATCGGTATTGTTTGGCAATATGAGCGATATGATCGCATTATGCGAGATGAAATAGAATTTTTAGAAACCTGGAACTATATCCGAGAAAATCCTGTAAAGGCTAATTTATCTGAGATGCCTGAAACATATCCTTTCTTCTGGCAAATGGATAGCGTAGAGAAATCTTCTGTAAAATAATCAATGGTAGAACTGGCATCTGGCCAGTGGTCAATGGTAGGTAGAACTGGCTTCCAGCCAGTGGTCAATGGTAGAACTGGCATCTGGCCAGTGGTCAATATCTGTATGGTAGAACTGGCATCAAGCCAGTGGTCAATATCTGTATGGTAGAACTGGCATCAAGCCAGTGGTCAATATCTGTATGGTAGAACTGGCATCAAGCCAGTGGTCAATATCTGTATGGTAACGGGTTCGGCGTCGTTGGTTTGGCGCTCGGTTCCCCAAAGAAACGGCGAGACGCCTTAAGATGTATCCCCTCAGCTCACGGCTCCCATCCCCAGGTCCCGTAAGCGTTCAAAGACTCTGTGATGGT
>NZ_JAAHIG010000750.1:0-1186 GCF_010692305.1 Moorena sp. SIO4G3
TTGGTGTATCTGATCAGGTGTTAATGCCTAGTCTCAAGAAACTAGTTGAATGTTTTTATGATTCAGAGCAAGGAGCTTTTCGCACGATACGTAAACAAGGGCGTGCAGTCTATTGGCAAGGATCATCTATTGATGCAACTGCTCAAGTTGGGTATTTACTCCATCGAATTGCCCCAGATCAGTTTCAATCAGAAATTTCAGCCTGTACTCGTTATCTCCAGCAAAATCAGTCTGAACAAGGATACTGGCAAAGTCGTTGGTTTCCGTCAGTGATGCTAACCACTTACTATGTCATACGACTTCTGTGGTTTTTCCCTCAATACCAAAAAACCCTAAAGAAAACTAGGAATTACATCCTGCGTACTCAGACTGACAATGGTAGCTGGCGGAACTCTATAATTGAAACGGCTACAGCAATTTTGGCACTTCAAACTATGAATGTGGGTGCATCAGCTCAAACCGAAGCAAAGCAGTGGATTTTGTCTCAAAAAACAGACCAGGGATGGCGAGGAGAGCCAGTACTCTATTACTGGTATGAAATCAACCCAGATAAAAAACTATTTTTTCATTGTATGGATAAAGGAAAAATCACTACTGCCTGGGCGACTTTGGCTCTCAACGGTTAAGCTGAGTGCAGAGCGTGCTGAGTCTTGAGTGCTGAGTCTTATATAGGGGTTCCATGGGTGAGGTACATGCCCATTATCTACCACCTAATACCTAACACCTAATGCTTACTATGACCGAATAAATTGTGTACCTGATTGATAAAGAAAACTGCTATAATTCCTTTTGCTGATCAAGTTTGGCATAGGGCAGCCAATGGTGCCATAGTGCTAAATAGGCTTTTGCGATCAAGTCCTGGTCAGGTTGATAAACAACTTTGATGTGATTGAGTCTTTTGGCAAAGGTACTTAAATAGCCCCGTTTCAATAACGAAGCCTGCCACTTGAGATAGGAAGGCCACTGCTGAGGATTTTGCCTTTGATGGATATAGCCCGGATAGGCTAAAATGCGATCGCGTTTTTCTGGCAAACAGAGTCCTTTCTTCACTAGATAGTCTAGGGCGTGTCATCAATTAAGCCAAATTACAGCAGCAGCCAGATAAATTGCTCCTAGGAAGTTCTGAGCTCGCTTATCGTACCGCGTCGCGATCGCTCGATATTGCTTGAGTCGGGCAAAAAAATTC
>NZ_JAAHIG010000751.1:0-1186 GCF_010692305.1 Moorena sp. SIO4G3
GTACGACACATTAGCGGCAGATCATGGAGCGTAATGCACCCTTCTTTTTGAACAAACGAGTAAGGAGTAGGGAGCATCACGTAGCCTACATTGGTGGACGATCGTGTAGCGGCCCCGTCTCATCGCATCACGGTATCGGTGGATTACGCGGTCGCTAATCCACCCTACTGGCGTGGCACAGCTAATTTGGTGCGATAGAATCACCTTCACGATCCTCCTCAAACACTGGATAAAGGTGCTTGAGTTTGATGCGTGCAGCCTCCGTCGTAAATCGCCAAGTCACGGTTGCCCGACGCTCATTGCGCTCCGTCTGCCAAGCCTGAAGCTCGCGCTTGAGTTCCTCTACGGTTGGAATCCGACGCTCCAAACATTGCGCCGAGAGAACGGACAACTCAATTTCAGCCACATTGAGCCAACTGCCATTGCGCGGGGTATGGATCAGCTCCAGGCGTCGGGCGAGGCGGTGGGCCTCTTGAGCAGGAAAGGTTTTGTAGAGCGAGGTGATCGTGTGGGTGTTGAGATTATCGCAGAGTAACCGAATTTTGGGAGCATCGGGGTAGTCCACCTCCAGCAGGTGTTTCACTTCCTCCGCCCAATCTTCCGCCGTCCGGCTATCTCGGCAACGGACTCGTCGCCACCCGTGGAGGGGATCAACGAACATGAAGAGGGCTTGAACCCCGTCGCGCGTGTAATGAAAATCTTCTTTCGCATCCCGGCCCGGCTGCATCGGGAACGGCTCATAGAGGTGGTCATGAAGTTCTTTACTGGCTTCATCCATGCAGATTAACGGGATGTCTGGATCCTCAGCTCGGGTGTAGTGGTCTAAGACCACTTCCATCTCTGCTACAAATCGGGGTAAGTCCCGCTCCGGGATGCAGAAGCGCTCGGTCTTCCACGGTCGCAATTTGTTTTTTTTAGCGTGCGTCTGACCGTCTCCCGGGAGATTTCGGTGACGATGCTGCGTCGTTTGATTTCTTGGGTTAAGAGTCTCAAACTCCAATCAGCTCTCCCATCTGGCGGTTCAGAACAACACAGCGCAATGATATGGGCTTCCGCTTCGCCATCCACGATCGGATCGACCGGCGGGTGCCGTCTAACTTTTCGCTCTAAGGCCGGAGCTTCCCCCGCCTCTAGAAATCGTTTGCGAATCCGTCCCACCGTATTGATATGCAGATTCAAGGCCCTA
>NZ_JAAHIG010000752.1:0-1175 GCF_010692305.1 Moorena sp. SIO4G3
TCACCCTACGCAATCCCTTGCACTGTAAGGCATAGGACGTGTTAGGCGGCAGCCATAACGCATCTTTGTAATTCACCTTTTAAGGTGTGTCGCGATAATAGGGTCTGTTAGGACGCTGGAAAAAGAATCGCTGCCTGGCTACAACCTCTGGCTCATATCATGTCGGAGGTGATCGGATGGCTAAGGGAGGAAATGGCAAGGCGGCGGGCGATCGCCCTTAACTCAGGATGTCAATTTTTACATCTATTCGGTCAGGTAAGTGGTGGTAACCCCCTATACTTTTCCTTAAGAATTCAGGGGATTAACCAAAATGAGTGACGCAGATGGTGTGTTTTATATAAATGCTCTGATTATTTTCATGCTTGCCGTGGCAGGGCTCTATTTTGCCAAGATATCCACTTAGGCGATTTCCGGAAAAGAATATACCGTGTCTAGTTAATCGTAGGTTGGGTTGAAGAATGAAACCCAACGGCCCAAGCTGATGCGAAGATCCGATCGCGGTGCTTGGATCTTGGGCTTGTCCGCGCAGAGCTAGAGCGTTCGGGTTTCTCTGATCAGAGACGCTCCGCGAACGCCAGTTAAAGTCGTTGGTTTAGTCTCATGCATGGGTGCGGGCTCAACCCAACCTGCGATTCATGACTTAGGCGATTTCTGGGAATGAAAATACCAGTAACAGATGCGTTACGCTTCATGGCTCACCAGCCCAGCATGCTGGGTTAGCCGATTTGTCTCGGTGGGGTGTTTGTTGAGGTGGGCTGATAGATCCCATCCAAACTTGGGAAAAATAAATTGACTTGTTTTCATGCTGGTCTGATGTGGTGCGGCTTCCGGGTCAGTTCTGGTGAGAATGTATAGACAGATAAGCAGTATTGTAAGGAATTGATATGGCCGTTGAAAAGGTAAACTCGTCCTCTAGTCTGGCTGAGGTGGTGGACCGGATTTTGGATAAAGGGATTGTGGTGGATGTTTGGGTGCGGGTGTCTTTGGTGGGGATTGAACTGCTGGCGATCGAAGCTCGAGTGGTGATTGCTTCGGTGGATACTTACTTGAAGTATGCTGAGGCGGTCGGTTTGACGGCTCAGGCTGCTGTTCCTGCGATGTAGTCAATAGATTTTTATCATGGCTCTCAAAGATTTATGGCAGGAGCAACGCGATCAGAGACAGCAAGACGTTGA
>NZ_JAAHIG010000753.1:0-1169 GCF_010692305.1 Moorena sp. SIO4G3
TTTGGATTCCGGTGCTTAAAGTCTTAGGATGTTTGTCATTTTCGGTTGGTAATGTTAAAAATAAACAATGATCTAGTTAACGATAGACTTAATATAGCGGTTTTTAAGCTAGTAAGGTACAATAAGGATACATTCTAATCAAAAAACCTGAAACCCTACTCCATTGATCTTAGACAAAAAATTATTGATGTTTATACTCAAGGTAATATCTCTCAACGTCAGCTTGCTAAACAGTTCAATGTTGCCTTAAGCTTTGTTCAAAAATTCCTCAAACAGTATCGGGACACTGGAAATATTGCCCCGAAAATTCCCACTCAACAAACTCCGACAAAACTTAAGCCAAAACAATTAACGATTCTCAAAAATCTGGTGACCATGACTAATGACGCTACTTGAGAAGAACTGCGGAACATGTTAGGGAAAGAAACCGGAGTTTTCCTTGGTATTTCGACAGTATATAGAAGGCTAAAGCGTCTAAAAATAACCCGAAAAAAAAAACACTGTACGCCACAAAAAAAGGCACAGATGAGGTACAAAAACAACGTTTACATTTCTGGCAAAAGGTTAGGGATATTAACGAAAAAGACATGATTTTTCTAGATGAATCCGGAGTTAATTTAGCAATGGTTCGTCTCTTTGCTCGCTCTGAACAGGGTCAACGTGCTTATGGTCAGCGCCCTTATAGGAAAGGTCAAAATCTTTCACTCATTAGTGCCATAAGTTGTGAATCTATCCTCGCCAGCACCTGTTTATTGGGAAAAACTGATGCCATCACTTTTGAAGCTTTTATTTCTCAAAAATTAGTCCCTAAACTTTGGAGTGGAGCTTGTGTAATCATGGACAATTATTCAATTCATAAAGGAGATGAAACTAGAGATTTAATTGAAGCAACGGGTGCTAAATTAATCTATATTCCCACTTACTCCCCTGAATTTAACCCGATTGAACATTGTTGGTCAAAGATAAAAAGTATTTTACGTAAAATTGGTGCAAGAACTTATATTGATTTAGTAAAAGCTATTGAATTTGCTTTTAATCAAATCTCCCTTAAGGATATTCGTAATTGGTTTGCTCATTGTTGTTATTGTACCTCATTAGACTAAAAACCGCTATAGTAAGGAAATTGAATTATTGTAAATAATAAGCTCGTTACCATTCTAGGCCACGGG
>NZ_JAAHIG010000754.1:0-1165 GCF_010692305.1 Moorena sp. SIO4G3
GGACTTTCACCCACATCCGATAAGCAGTTAGGATTTCGGGTTTGACCCCGCGAATCCCCCTAGTCATACCCCTCTAATCTCTAGAGGCTCTTACTAGGAACGAGCCGCACCACATTTCAGGATATTTTGATAGGGAATAGGGAGCGGTGCGACCCGTGGCGAATTAAATTCGCCTACGGAAAGCGCACCGTAGGGAGTCGGGAGTAACGATGCAGTGTGGTCTTGGGGAGGCACTTAGTCATCTCACTCCCCACACCTCCCACACCTCCCACACTTCCCACACTCCCTGTTCCCTATTCCCTATTCCCTATTCCCTATTCCCTATTCCCTTTAAACCAAAAACTATGTCCTAAACTATAGTTCCGTTGCTATAAAAGATATTTCCTAATCTTCCCGCTGGAAGAAGCAAACCACATCCCGTATGTAAAAATCGTTATAGAGGTCACCAGCAGAGGGATTTGGTAAATCTACGGCTTCAACCTCCAGCTCATTATCCCCATCCTTGAGGATGCCAGCACCAATGTTAATGATTTGGGTAAACCAATGCTTCGGATTAGCTCCCTCGTAGGAGTAGATCTTCCCTACACTTTTACCATTGATTTTGACCTCTGCATCACTCTCGGTTGCTGTCAATCCTTTAACCATCAACATCAGGATGGCAGCCCCGCCCTTGTAGCGTCCCTCTGTGTTGAAAGTCTTTTTCCAGAGGCTAGCACCACCATCGCCAATTCTGCGATTGATATCTCCCTGGATCACCACAAAGTTACCGGTGACTAGTTTAGTAGACGCAGTTGCTTTCTGTTCCATAGCTTGTTGCCTTGTTGTTTGTAATTATCAACTTATATCAAGTTATAAGCTAGTTGTTTGGAATCTTATCAGCTTCGGTGGGTAATGTCCCTTGAGGAATTACTGAATCAATCCCGAGTTATTATATGGGATTATTTCCATGGTTCCCCACTCAGAGGTTGTCTGAGAAGTATTATTTGCTACATCCAAGCCCCCTAAATCCCCCAATTTTGCGGTGCGACCCAAGGGCGATTTACTCGCCCATTGGAAAGCGCACCGGAAGGGACTTTTAGAAGCAAATTGACTCTTGTTCCCCCCAAAGTTGGGGGGCTAGGGGGGCAAAATTCAGTATCAAAAAACTTGGGAGATATCCTCTCAG
>NZ_JAAHIG010000755.1:0-1158 GCF_010692305.1 Moorena sp. SIO4G3
ACCATTAGACATCTCCAGGAATTGCTAAGCAAGTCCATAACTAGGTTTGAGATGTTTGCGATAGTTAACAAATGCTTGATTTTTAAACGAAAAAATGAGGATTGCCAGTATTTATTGACACTAATTTACCCCAAAAAATACTAAGTAAATATCTAAATTATAATTACAGTTTTTGACAAAAATAACTAGATAATTAAAGCCCCTATTCTCAGTCTTACTAATCCGCAAACTGTCAAAATTACTTTTTGGTAATTTTGGCTGTTTAGACGAAATCTATCGGAAGCAACTCTAAAAATTTTGATGACCCTAATCAGATGTTCCACAAAGATTCGTTCGCGAGATTTTTTCTTATTATCTTCTTTGATTTCTGGCGGCATTTCTTTATTTCTTGGTTTCTTTTTTGGGGTTTTTATTCGGTCTTCTCCATAGTAAGCTTTATCTCCACTATACTTTTGAGTTTCGTCTAATTTTTTTGACTGTTGTCGCCATAAATTAATATCACTATGAGGTCCTGGATGTCCTACGGTAACATCAACTATTTCTTGACCATTTGGAGTCGTAATAACTTGATTTTTAAAAGTGTGCCTTTTCTTTTTACAGGAGTAATACTTTTTTTGTTTTTCGGAAGACGAAGGTCTTTCTCTATCTTGTTCGCAGCTATCTACAATTAATTCGAATTCTGTTAAAATTTCCTTGACCCATTTCTCGTCACTTGGATTTTTTTTTACTTGTTCTAGCAAGCTACTAGGTAAGATATCACTCAAAATATTGAGCCAATAATGAAAAACATTGTTAGCTGTAGATTCGCAGACATTGAAATGAATTCCTAAAATTTCAAAGGTAGGATGATTGTGTAAATAATACAAGGTAAGAATGATTTGTTCCTCTGTATTTAAAAGGCTTTTTCTTCCACCACCAGCTTTGATTAATCTCCGTTCTGATTTAGCCAGTTCTGATTTTTTTGTCTGGTGGTATTCCTGACCTTTATTAATGAGTTGTTCGAGTTGTTTATAACTTAATCCTATCAATCTCTTTGTTGACCTTGGATTACGTTTAATATAGCTGACAATTGGAATCATTTTAAAAAAAATATTGTAATTAACTTTCATTATAACATAAAGCAAATATAGTTTTTTTATTTTTTGGAGATGTCTATTG
>NZ_JAAHIG010000756.1:0-1156 GCF_010692305.1 Moorena sp. SIO4G3
TGGAGGCGCTGGGCTTTAAGAACGGACTGCCGAGAGACGAAACCTTAGAGAGTGGAGCCTTACTAAGAGGATGTCTGAAAAGTAAAAATAAATGCGATCGCAAACATAAATGCGTGTACGCGCATCGGCGCGGCTGCAAGCAGATCGCAAAAAGAAAAACTCTCGTCACGATAAGCTGTCCATAGCAATAAAAGACAGATAACGAGAGTAAAATAATGAATCAATCATATCGTACCGATTTAACCGATGAACAATGGCAATTACTCGAAACACTAATACCACCAGCTTGCGCCGGGAGGTCGTCCTAGAAGCGTAGAGATGCGCGGCTGAGTCAATGCCATCTTTTATGTCTTGGTAGCAGGATGTGCTTGGTCATTGTTACCTCACGATTTTCCCAAATGGAAGACAGTCTATCATTACTTTCGGCAATGGCGTATCAGTGGTGATTGGGAGAGAATTCACGAACAGTTACGAAAATGGGTACGGGTAATCGTTGACCATCAACAAGCGTCCGAGTGCAGCGATTCTTGATAGCCAATCAGTAGAAACCGCAACCATGATTCATCTGAAAGTGGGCTATGATGCTGCCAAACAGGTTAAAGGTCGTAAGCGTCATCTGGTGGTGGTATCCCATGGTTTGTTAATGGTTGTAGCCGTCAGTGCAGCTTCTTTACCAGAACGAGAGGGAGCCAAATTATTCTTCGACCAACTCCATGGAGTTACAGACAGATTTCACCGATTAATCAAAATTTGGGTTGATGGCGGTTATCGAGGTGAAGGTTTTATGAGGTGGGTGATGGATGTCTATGGCTGGATTAATGAAACTGTGATGCGCTCAGATACCGTGAAAGGTTTTGAAGTTTTACCAAGACGTTGGGTCGTGGAACGGACTTTCGGTTGGTTTAATTGGTGTCGTCGTCTAAGCATTGATTATGAAGTCTTACCAGCGACTTCTGAAACTATGATTCGAGTTGCCATGATTCGGATCATGCTTAGACGTTTGGCGTAGCCAATTACTTTTCAGACATCCTCTAAAAAACCTTGAACCCTTCTCTGCATAACCTTAAAACTATAAAGGCTCCACTCTCTTACGGTAACTTCAAACCCTTCCGCTCTGTATTTGTTAGAGTCGATGTCCCCGATTAAGGGGAGCACC
>NZ_JAAHIG010000757.1:0-1152 GCF_010692305.1 Moorena sp. SIO4G3
TAGAATAGGCATCTTGCCCGTGATCTGTAGAATAGGCATCTTGCCCGTGGAACGGTTTTGTGGAAAGGGAATTTTGCTTGACTCAATGCTACACCAAACAGCTTTTGAATAAAATAAGCTGACCGCTGACTGCTTAATGCTTACACCAACTGCATATAGGCGACCGTGGCATTAATAAATTAGCAAAAATGGCTAGACTACCCCGTAACTTTAAAGATGGTTATTCCTACCACATTACCACTCGTTGCAACAATCGTGAATTTAAATTATCCAAACGAGTATGCCGAGAGGTCTTTCTCTATGGGATTAAAAAGGCGCTGCTGAAATATCAGTTCAAACTTTATGGGTTGTGCATCATGTCCAATCACGTCCATTATCTGATTGAACCGGTCTGTGGTGCTGATTTATCCAAAATTATGCACTTTCTCAACTGGTACACAGCCATGTGCTTTAACCGAATGCTGAAACGTACAGGGCATTTTTGGGAAAAACGCTACTATGCTGAGGGATTTCCACCCACAGACCGCCAGAGAGCTTTGAATACTTTACGATACATTCACGGCAACCCCAAAGCTGCAAAAATGCGTCAAAGCTTTTTTTACGACTTTAGTAACTACGGTAGCTATGAACAGCTCACCGATGATGGGTTAACTCAATGGCATCCTGCTTTCTTGCAGTTGGGTAATAGCTTAGAGGAATGCGCTAGAAAATACAAAGGATTTTGCTATCGGTACAAACCCAAAAAGAAAACCCCAACTAAGTGCCACTGGGGTAGTAGGCTCCTGGCTGGGGTTTCTCTATCAGAATCAAATTTGTCAAAAAAGTCTCACCAGGGCAAGCATCGGGCAAACACCAGGGCGTGCGGTGGTAACGGAAGACGCCGAAGTAGCGAGGGTTTCCCGCCAATTTATCACTGCCAATCGACCGCCCACCACTGATAAAAAAGACTTTTGAGATAATTTCCATTAATTGTGATAGAGTGAGTCTTACTCGTCCCCGTCCCCCGCAAAAGGAGTAGGATAAATACCAAATTGCGATGGGGTGATTGACCCCCCACCGATGATGCCTGCCATGCCCTCCGTCAGGGTAGTTTCTTCCAATCCCGGGATGGGCTTAGCGGTAGTGGAACGTACGATCGGTGATTTTTGCTTA
>NZ_JAAHIG010000758.1:0-1143 GCF_010692305.1 Moorena sp. SIO4G3
TCGATTGAGCACGATTGATGGAGACTGTCTTAACCTACACCATAGATGCCGTTATGCTGACGGGTACGACCTATCTCGGGGTTGGATTTATTTTGAGCCTGCTTGATCTGTGGCATCGCAGTGCTTCCCCTGCACAACCCACCCTGGCCCGCCAACGCAGCGTTCCCGCCTTGACTGCTGCTACGACGGCCCAACTTGAGGAACTGCCGCTGCAAACTCAGGAACGGGTTTTGGATGTGGTTGCGAGGGAAGTGGATTAGAGAATTTTTAGGGTCGGCCAGTTCGATGTGGCCTGCTGGCATTAGGCTCGGTTGCGCTTGGCGGCCCCGATCATTTTTTGCAACGCGGCTGTAAATTGGGTTGCTTCTGCTTCATCTAGATGTTGGCCAAAATGCTGGGCGATCGCCCCTGAATAAATCCCCCACATCTTTTGTCGCATCTCCAACCCAGTAGCTGTGATTGCGGCGAACGCGCCGCGCCGATCCACCGTACAAGAGCGGCGGCAAACTAATCCAGCCACCTCCATGCGATCGATCAACCGAGTTAGGTTACTCCGGCGCAACAGCATTGCATCGGCTAATTCATGCAATCGCATCTTATGCTCCGGCACCTGTTCCAAGCTCCAGAGCACATCATACCAACTCAGGCTAGGTAAGCCTGCCGCTGCTAGCTCCTGCTCAATTTGCTCCGTCAGCAGGATATGAGCTGTCAAAAATAGCTTCCAGACATGGTTATGAGTTGGCTCCAGGTTCACAGACCTGTTGAGTTGGGAAGTCGCCATAATTGTGTGGGATGAAGATCAGTGATTGCATATGCAATTATATTGACGCATTTTGTCATTCAAGGCAACTTTTGCGGTTCTTGCCTGTAATCAGGGTCTAACATCTTCGCAATATTTCGACTCATCGTTTGACAAAAAAGCCATCCTAGTAATAGCCCTCCTAATCAAATCAGGACGATAAAACCAATGACCTTAAATCGACGCGATTTTTTGAAATGGGGACTCGTCAGTGGCACGATGTGCGCAATGCACTCAAGATGACGATGAGAAACAATGAGTTTTGCAGTGACTGACAAGGCCGATCCTCGAAAGACAGACACGGTCGCAAGTTTGGCCGACAAAATTTCCCGCGCTCGCTGAAG
>NZ_JAAHIG010000759.1:0-1139 GCF_010692305.1 Moorena sp. SIO4G3
CAAATCAAGGAAAAAGAGTGGCAGAGATAAGTGAGTTCTTTTGGAATTGGTTGCGCCGTGTACTTGGAGACTTGTTCGCACGGTGCTTTGGGGACGAAGCGGGAGCAATCCCGCTGACTTACCCGATAGATAGGAGATAGGAAGAAGCCAGCGAAAACTGTCCAAGGCGAACGCTGGCTTCTGGCTCCTCCATTAGACAAGGAGATAACCCCATGGTAAAAGCAATTCACCCTGATGGTGAGGGTCACCCCTACCAACAAACTGTGGCACAGGCTTCTGTGGCACAGGCTTCTAGCCTGTGTAGCACACTGACTTCGACGCTGTTTGTGGCAACTGAACCAGCCATAACCTTACTGGCCTGGCAAGAAGATTTATCGAACTTAGGAAGTTTAGTTGGTTTTGCCCCCCTAACCCCCCAGCGAGCAATCCCTCGCTGGGGGGTACTACTCTCAAAGTCCCCCAAACTTGATACCGTTGGCGAAATTAATATTTCTTTACACAAGAGTAGCAGATGGGTAACTTTAAGTTCATGCTCCCCCAGAATTGGGGGTTGGGGGGCTATAAAGACTGCTGTCTTCAGGCTGATATTACTAAATGTTTTTTTCGCCAGCAGTATCAAACTTGGGGGACCAACGGGGGCAATGGGTAAATCCAGACTTAGAAACTCTAGCAGTAGAGGACACCTGATGAAAACGCCCCGTCCTCTTACCGAAAAAGACCAAGCCTTAATCCAGCGCTACAGTAACTGCCAAATTGTTATGACACCACAACAGTTTTATCGGAAATGGTTAGTGACTTACGAGGTCATAGCCTGTATTTGCTCCCGTTCGGAAGCTACAGTACAGCGCTGGTTTGCCAGAGGTCACAACTATCGCACTCCCATGCCCATCGATTTGTTCCATCTGGCCATCATGGACTTCCTTCTAGAGAATTTTGAGGAAATGCCTGAAAAACTCCAGAATTTCCTGTGTCCCCCAGATTAAGAAGATGGGGAGATGGGGAGATGGGGAGATGGGGAGATGGGGAAATGGGGAAATGGGGAGATGGGGAGATGGGGAGATGGGGAGATGGGGAGATGGGGAGTGTGGGGCAAGAGGCAAGAGGCAAGAGGCAAGAGTCAAGAGTTCATAAACTATAGA
>NZ_JAAHIG010000076.1:0-29803 GCF_010692305.1 Moorena sp. SIO4G3
TTAGTAACCGATGGTGACACTGGTAGCGGTATAGTAACCGATGGTGACACTGGTAGCGGTATATTAACCGATGGTGACACCGGTAGAGGTATAGTAACCGATGGTGACACCGGTAGAGGTACAGCACTGAATGATTTAACAGTCCTACCAACGGATGATGTCACAGTCCTAGCACCCGATGATGTAACGGTTTTACTACCGGATGATTTAACAGTTTCACAACAGGTAGACTCAAAAATCCCCACACCGGATAACTCATCAATAACACCGCCAGAGGTTCCACCATTGGTAGAGCAACCAATCACACTGGAGGCGACTGTTAAAAGTGACCTAGTCTATGGCATAGAACAAGCCTTCACAGAAGAATATCAGGCATACTTTATGCGATCGCTCAAGAGCAAAATTTATAATCAGAATGATGTACGCGATCGCACTCGTGAGCTTGAGCGGGAGACTGGTCTCAAGACTGGGGTTATTTACGTCAGTTTTGTCCAAAACTCCCTGACATTGCCAGGAACGCGATGCCAAACTCCAGCAATCCCAGCAGCCGAAATTGACCGACGATTTGGTTACCGACCCTCTGATCTACCTTCAGAACCCGAAAAATGCTTACAAACAAGCGATGACCAGCTAGAACTGTTGCTGATCACAGCAGAGGGTAATCCAGTTCTGCGGCGAGTCTATAACGCAAATCGTGCTGAAGTCCTAGCTGTGACTAGAACCTTTCATCGAACACTGATCAATCCCCGAAGCAAGGATGATAAGGATCATCTCAAACCAGCTCAGCAACTTTACCAATGGCTGATAGGACCGTTGGAGGCTGAGTTAAAAGCTAATAAGATCGAAAGCCTGATATTTGCCATGGATCAGGGGTTGCGCTCCCTACCCCTGGCTGCTCTGCACGATCAAAAGAACTATCTAATAGAAAATTATAGTGTCAGCCTGGTGCCTAGTCTTAGTTTGACCTATTCTCGGTTTACCAATGTTCAATCCTTGCGACTGCTGGCGATGGGAGCCTCCCAATTTTCTGATAAACAGGATTTGCCTTGGGTAAAAGTCGAGTTAGAAACAATTATCGACAAAAAACTGTGGAAAGGTGACTATTTTCTAAACGAAAGCTTCACTCTGAAAAATTTAAAGGCTCAACGAAAAAAACGGAAATTTGGGATCATTCACTTAGCTACCCATGCTCAGTTTAATCGAGGAGCTCCTGAAAATTCTTACATTCAAATGTGGGACAAAAAACTGGGGCTCGATGAATTGGAAAATCTATTTTATGAGCCATCGGTAGAGTTGTTAGTACTCAGCGCTTGCCAAACCGCTTTGGGAAATCGGGAAGCAGAGTTAGGTTTTGCTGGATCAGCGTTTCAGGCAGGGGTTGACTCCACTCTAGCAACCCTTTGGTCTGTCAGTGACCAAGGGGCTATGGGGCTGACTACTGAGTTTTACCGTCAGTTGAACAAGACACCGAGTAAAACTGAAGCCTTGCGACAGGCACAGTTGGCCATGATTCGAGGGAATGTCCGGATTGAGAATGATCACTTATATAGCTCTGGCAATAAAATTGCTTTATCTTCAGAATTGTCAGGATTTGGAAAACAAAACTTTAGCCATCCCTACTTTTGGGCTGCTTTCTTACTAGTTGGTGATCCTTAGTTGTATAGCAAAGGGAGTAGGGAGTAGGGAGTAGGGAATCGGGAGGGAGGTGTGGGAGGTGTGGGAGGTGTGGGGAGATGGGGAGATGGGGAAATGGGGAGATGGGGAGATGCTGACTCAGATCAAAACTTACATCAAGACAATGAGAAAAAAAGTATTTAAAGATACTAAATTAATTTCAAACTAATTCTTCCCTCTCCTCCCTCTCTCCACACTACCCCCTCTCCCCACACTCTTGTGCTCTCCCTTCTCTCCCCACACTACCCCCTGCTCCCTGCTCCCTGCTCCCTGCTCCCTGCTCCCTGCTCCCTGCTCCCTTTACTTCCCTTGCTATAACCCAATCGTTTTCAGCATGTCCAAATGCTTTGAAACCGGTACAAGGGTATTGGCAGTAATCATCCCGCTGGCGGCAACTGCTGGTAAGCCAATACCGGGAAAGGTTGAGTCTCCACAGCACATTAGTCCAGGTAGGGGTGTGCCAGGACCAGGAAAGATGCCAACTCCTGCTCGAATGGCTGGACCATAGGAACCTCGGTGGCGGCGCAGAAAGCGTTCGTGGGTGAGCGGTGTACCGACTAGAGTGACTTCACAACGGGAACGAATGTCTGGAATGATCCGCTCCAATCCTTTCCACATGATTTCTGCACGCACCTGCTTTTGTTGTGCATAGGCTTCACTGTTACGATTCATGCCTTGCCAGAGTTCATAGGGTTCGTTACCTGGAGTATAAACGTGAATCACGTGTTTTCCTGGTGGTGCTAGGGATGGGTCTAGAAGGGATGGAATCGATAGCACTACTATATTCTGGGGAGCGGTAACACCTTTTTCCCAGTCATTAACGATAATGTAGTGGCAGGCTAGGTCTTTTTGTAGTCCTTCAGCATCAATGCCTAAGTGCAGATGCATGAAGCTGTCACACTCAGGAGTAGCGTTTCTCTTGGCTCGATAGGATTTTGGTATTGCTGAATCTGGCAGTAGTTTGAGGGTATCCCAGACTGAGATATTAGACACTACTGCTTTACGGGCTCGGATTTCTTTGCTGCCCCGCAGACGCACACCTACGGCACGGTTGTGCTCGACTATCACTTCCTCAACATGAGCATTAACTATCAACTGACCGCCATGTTTTTCCAATCCCCGCACCAGGGCATCAACCAGGGCACCACTACCACCAATGGGATAATCTAGCACTACTCCTGGTCGATACCATTCCGCAAACATAAAGGCCATCTCTGCCGCAATGGTTCCATCCGCTGGTAGTCCGGATAATAGAAAACAAAGCAAATCGAGCCAATTACGGCTAAAGTTGTCTTTGAGAACACCGTCCATAATCTGGCTAAAGGGTCCTCTGAGCTTGATAGAATCCCCAGCATATCGTAGGAAAGAGGGGGCAAATCGGCTGAGGGTGACTACTGCGCCAAGATCAAAACGGATGGCAGTGAGGGGAATTGCGATCGCAGCCTTAGCTAGGGGTTCCATCACCCGCTGAAGCTCACGCCATTCGGTTACAGCATCATTACCACGAAGCCTGGCTAGAACCTCACAAAACTGATCCGCACCAACGGAGGTGTCAAAGTCCCCTTCAGGCAAACGGCAACCCCATGTATTGTAGGTTTCCCATGTTAAATCCTCACCAATGGCATCTAGCAGTTGTCGCAGAGGATTGGAAGAAGGGCTGTAAGACAAACCTGAGTAAAGAGACGGACCGGAGTCAAACTTGAATCCATTGCGCTCAAAAGCGTGAGCAGCACCACCAGGGATTGAGTGGCTCTCGCAGACTGTGACGTTAAAACCGTAGCGAGCTAGAAGAGAGGCGCAGCATAAACCACCAATCCCACTGCCAATTACAACTATATCTGTTTCTTTACTCATTGAACTTTGGGCTAGATAGTTTAGAATGTTGTTTATTTTATAGTAGGGAGTAGGGAGTAGGGAGTAGGGAGTAGGGAGTAGGGAGTAGGGAGTAGAGGTAATAAAATTGACGGGTCTTCAGTATCTGTTATGCTAAACTACCAATTTCTATCCCTTTGATAGTTTTATAATTTGTAAGCATATCCCCTACGCGCACGCTACGGGAACAGCTATCAGCCGTCAGCTTTTGAATAAAAGAGGTAAGCATTAGTTTAATTTCTGTTACTGATCCGAAGTTCCCTGCTCCCTGCTCCCTGCTCCCTGCTCCCTAAAACCCAGGAAAAAAGTACCTCAACCAATGGATAATTGCTATAAAAAACTATATTACCAATTTTTCTCGTATCGTTTCTTCATTTGCTCTAAACCCTACCAATACCGCTGTGCCATCCTTCACAAATAGGGGTCGTTTCAGGAGCATCGCATCTTTTGCAAAGGCTTCAACCCACTGTTCATCGGTCCAAGCCTTTTTTTCTTCACCTATTTCACGATAGGATTTACCAGAAGTATTACGCATGGGTTTAGAGCCCAATGCTTCTACCCAGCTGCTAATCATTTCTGCAGTTGGTGGATGCTCTTTTGTGTTGATAAAATCATACTCAACACTGTTATCTTGGAGCCATTTAAATGCTTTTTTGCAAGTTCCGCAGTTGGGGATACCGTAGACTTTAATTGACATAATGTTTATCCTTATTTGTGAAAAAGGGAGTAGGGAGTAGGGAGTAGGGAGTAGGGAATTTGCCGATAATAATTTACCGACAACTGGGGCGAATTATTATTTTAAATATGGTGTAGATCCTAAGACATAGTTTTACCTGGTGGGTGGAACGGGCATCTTAGTGGAATGGGCATCTTAGTGGAACGGGCATCTTAGTGGAACGGGCATCTTGCCCGTTTCCTGACTCGGACGGGCTTTCCCAACGCTGACGACCGAGACAATCAGTTTGACCCGGTGGTGCGTTACGGGGCGGGCTATGCCAACATGACGACCGAGACCATGACTTCTAGCCCGCCCCTAACGCACCCTACGCAAATACGCAACTAAACTTTGAATTTATCGGTAATCCGCTGCATCGCTTCGTCTACATTTTCCCGACTATTAAATGCGGAAATGCGGAAATAGCCTTCCCCGGCAGCACCAAATCCAGAACCAGGGGTTCCGACTACATTGGCAGTGTTGAGTAATTTATCAAAGAAATCCCAACTGGATAGACCATTAGGTGTTTTGACCCAAACGTAAGGGGCATTTACGCCACCATAAACGGTTAATCCAGCAGCTGTTAGTTGATCGCAAATAATTTTGGCATTTTCCAGATAGAAGTTAACTAGTGCTTTAACTTGCTCTTGGCCTTCTTCAGAATAAACGGCTTCAGCGCCTCGTTGTACAATATAGGAAACCCCATTAAACTTAGTACAATGGCGGCGGTTCCAAAGTTTCCACAGTTCTACATCTGAACCATCGGATGCTTTGGCTGTTAGGGTCTTTGGTACTACTGTTAATGCACAGCGGGTGCCGGTAAAGCCTGCATTCTTGGAAAAAGAGCGGAATTCAATGGCACAATCCCTTGCTCCCTCAATTTCGTAGATGGAGTGGGGTAGGTCTGGATCAGTGATAAAGGCTTCGTAGGCTGCATCAAAGAAAATGACCGAGCCATTAGCTTTGGCATAGTCTACCCAGGTTTTGAGGTAGTCTTTGCTAGCGGTTGCTCCGGTAGGGTTATTGGGGAAGCACAGGTAAATTAAATCAACCTTCTCGGAGGGAATCTCAGCGGTGAAGTTGTTCTCGGCGGTAATCGGTAGATAAACCAAACCCTCATACTTACCAGCATCATTAGCATCCCCGGTATGACCAGCCATCACGTTGGTGTCTACATACACGGGATAAACTGGGTCAGTAACGGCAATCTTGTTATCGTTCCCAAAGATGTCGAGAATGTTGCCAGTGTCGCACTTGGAGCCATCGGAGATGAAAATTTCCCCAGCCTCAATCTCACACCCCCGGCTTTGGAAATCGTGGGCAGCAATTTTTTCCCTTAACCAAGAGTAGCCTTGCTCTGGACCATAACCTTTGAAGGTGGCGCGATCGCCCATTTCTTCAACAGCTTTGATTATGGCGGTGCGGCAGGCGGCTGGTAGTGGTTCAGTAACATCACCAATCCCCAGCTTGATTAGCTTAGCATCGGGATTGGCTTCTGCGAAAGTATTGACCCGTCGCGCAATTTCGGGAAATAGGTAGCCAGCTTTGAGTTTGAGGTAGTTGTCGTTAATGGTTGCCATAGTAGATTGGTATAAACGCCCTCAAAACAGCTTACACTTCTTTCAGGAGTAGGGAGTAGGGAGTAGGGAGTAGGGAGCAGGGAGTAGGGCGTAGGGAGTAGGGAATAGGTGCAAAATCATGTTTACCTGATAGTTATGAAAAACACTGTAAACATTGGAGCTTATTGCAACAACCGTCATAATCAAGGATATCAACCATGAATCCATTAATTTTAAACAATCCACAAAGTACCCCAATCACCAATGAGCAATTTTATCAACTTTGTGCCGCCAACCGTGACTTAAAATTAGAACGGACTGCTAAAGGAGGCTTAAGTATTATGCCACCCACAGGAGGGGAAACGAGTAAGCGGAATTCAGATATTAATTTTGAGTTAAACTTATGGAATCGGCAAACTCAATTAGGAATAACTTTTGATTCATCGGGGGGATTTACACTGCCTAATGGGGCAAATTTTTCCCCTGATGCTGCTTGGATACCCTTGGCTAAATGGGAATCCTTGACGGCTGAACAAAAAATAAAATTTTTACCCTTGTCTCCTGATTTTATCATAGAATTGCGTTCACCTAGCGATTCGTTAAAACTTCTGCAAAACAAAATGCAGGAGTATATTGACAATGGTTCCCGTTTGGGCTGGTTGATTAATCCGAAAAACCGCCAAGTCGAAATTTATCGTCAGGGGAAAGAAAAAGACATTTTAGACAACCCAAAAACATTATCAGGAGAAGATGTTTTACCTGGATTTGTTTTAACTATTTCATTAATTTGGTAAATTAATTATTTATATAGCTACAATTCGGTCAGGGACAAATTCTTAGGTTTTAGGGAGCAGGGAGCAGGGAGCAGGGAGTAGGTTTTAGGGAGTAGGGAGTAGCGATGCAGCGCGGTCTTGGGGAGGCAGTGCGGTCTTGGGGGTTCCCCCCATGAGCAACTGCCGTGGTTTCCCCCATGAGCGACTGCATCAAGACGGGAGTAGGGAGCAGGGAGTAGGCAACAGGCAACAGGCAATAGGCAAGAGTAATCTCTGAGACAGATGTTAATCCGTAACTACCAAGTATCAGATGCCCAAGCTGTTGTAGATGTCTACAAAAATGCTATCATGGGGATAGCTTCACAAGCGTATAATAGTAAACAAGTAGAGATTTGGTCATCCTATCCTAAGGATATCGACCAGTTTACGAAACGGCTGAGTATGGGAATAACACTTGTTGCGGTTGATAGCAAGAATATAGCGGCTTTTGGTCAATTACATCCCGCTAATCACATTGATTTACTGTTTACGGCAAAAGACTACTATCGCCAGGGTTATGCTACAGCGATCTACCAACAATTAGAAGATGAAGCGTTAAGGCAAGGGGTTAATTGTCTCTATACTGAAGCTAGCAGAATTTCTAAGTATTTCTTTCTAAAACAGGGATTTACTATTATTGAACCGGAAACTGTATTCCTCAGTGGGGTAGGGTTTGAACGGTTTAGGATGGAAAAAGTAATTGGGTAAGGGAGTAGGGAGTAGGGAGTAGGGAGCAGAGAGTAGAGAGTAGGGAATAAAAATTATCAAAATTCATTTAGGTACCCTAAATTATAACGTTTATCATAGCTATGAGGTACATAGAATTTTTTACCTCTTATCACTTCCGGCTTCCCTCTTACCTGCTCCCTGCTCCCTGCTCCCTGCTCCCTACTCCCTAAAACCGAATAATTTATATATTCCCCAAAGAATAATTGCTATAGCTTACGCACTGATTACCTCTAAAGCCGTCAACTTCAAATCACAGAAAGTCTGGGAAACAATCTGCTGATTACCCCTAAATTCTTGTTTTTGATAACTACCGTCTTTCAAGAGTAGCACAGTTACTAATTGCCCTTGGGAGTCAATAATCCAATATTCAGGAATAGCCCTTTGTTGGTATTGTTTTACTTTATCACTGTAATCACGTTGGTAGTTTTCATCATTTTGGTTTCTGTAGGGGCTAACTACCTCCGCAACAAACTGTGGGGGTTCCATATCAAGGGTGATAGTTAGGCGTTTTTCCGTTTGGAGAAGATGTGCTTCCGTAAGCACTACCAAATCAGGATAGCGGTTTTGAGGATTTCCTGGAACTTGCAATTCACAATTGTTTATCTTGATTAAACGAGGATTGATTTGTTGGGCTAATTGATACATTAGCCACATCGCCCTCCAACTGTTTGGTTCACTCTCCGGTGGCAATTGTACTAACTCCCCATCAACCAGCTCATAACGGTTATCTGTACCGTCATCATATTCCAGGTATTGGTCAAACGTGAGTTTGGAGGTGGTTTTAACCATCGTGCCACTCGTAATTGCTGACTTAAATCCTACAGTTTCTAGCTTAAGGTTTTTTAGGGCGTTCCGGTACCGGCTCTTCTATAGCATCCCTTAGCCTTTCCAGATTTCGGGTAAGCATTCAGCCGTGAGCTAAAAGCTCACGCGTGCGCGTTCAGCCGTGCGCTTAGTGCATTAGCTGATAGCTGATAGTGGATAGCTTAAGATTTCGGAATGGTAAAATACTGGACAGATTGCTTGTTTTGGATGTAGCGATCGCTTACTTTAATAATTTTGCGATCGCTCATTTTTTTTTCTTTCCCTCCCCACGCTTACCACACTTACCACACTTACCACCTTTACCATGGGTACCATATTTACCACTCTTGAGGGAAGCCTAAACCGGGGCATCTCATTTTTGTGGTTTGACCCGGTGGTGCGTTACGGGGCGGACTATCCCAACCCTGGCAACCGTGAACATGAGTTCGAGCCCGCCCCTAACACACCCTACGCAGCTAAATTCTTAATTCTTAATTCTTAATTCTTAATTCTTCCCATTCCTCCAACAAAACATCTGGCAGACTACCAAGCATTTCATCCCAAGTACTGCCAGCCTGTAATGCTTCGATAACTATAGGAAGTGGTTCATAAAAAATGTTAGGAAAATCAGCTTCTCCAGGAAATCGAATACTGAAAGCTAATTGCTCCTTTGGGGGATTGAATTGAGCATCAATTCCCTCACGGTTTCCTCTGGGATCAATTCGATACCAACCGAATTCAGGTAAGTAAACGGCATTGAAACCATGCAAACTGTAAGGCTCACCATCGTCATGAATGCTTAATCGCTGATAACAAAATCCTGCTGGAATTCCATTCGCTCGTAATAGGGCAGCTAGCAAATGGCTTTTTGCGTAACAATAACCGGTTTTATACTTAAGTACATCCGAGGCACGACAAGTGACAGGATTCATTTGATAGTCAACGCTATGGCGAATGTGATCTCGAACCCATTCAAAACAGGCTTTTGCGATCGCATTCGATGTTTGATGCTCTAGGGCTATTGTCCTCGCCAGTTCCAGAATTGTAGGATGTTGCCAATCGATGATTGGAGTGGTTTGTAGATAGTCTTGTGTATTCTCCATGTTAAAAAGGGAGTCGGGAATCGGGAATCGGGAGTCGGGAATCGGGAGTCGGGAGTCGGGAATCGGGAGTGAAAAAAATAGCAATTAAAGTAGGGTGGGCAAACTAATATAATCTAGAATACTCAAAAGAACCAAACGGTTTTTGCCCACCCTACAAGCGATCTCCCCATCTCCCCATCTCCCCATCTCCCCATCTCCCTATCTCCCCATCTCCCCATCTCCCCATCTCCCCATCTCCCTATCTCCCCACACCCCCCATCGGTTCCCAATTCCCCGAAACAATAAAACTCGCCCAATAATAAGGATGCTGATACCTCTCATCTTTCAACATGTCCAGTTGAGTCTGCCGCAGAGCCTCGGTGCGCCCCATGTTCTGGTCTAGCAAGCGCTGATAGTAAGCTAGCATCAGCTCTTTGGTGGCTTTATCCTCTACCTTGCGCAAACTGATCAGCTGAGTTTGTGAACCGGCAATTACAAAAGCCCGACGCAAGCCATAGATGCCCTCTCCTGAACTAATCCGTCCGGAACCGGTATCGCAAGCGGATAAAACCACCAACTCCGTGCCAGACAACTTAAGTCCTACGGCTTCCAAGGCAGTGAGTACCCCATTCTCTGCCCCTGTAGGCTTCTGCTTAACCCCTGCTAGCACTAGTCCGGACAACAGCATGGGATTGTCATAGAGTGTGGACAGTTTTTGATTGGGAGCATTCTCAAAGAAACCATGGGTAGCAATATGCAGTATCCTGGGACTATTGACTCCTTTGACTGCTGATTCTGTGGCCTGAGCCCCCAGTAGAGGGGCTACTTCTAGCTTCTTACCGATTCCTTTTACTTCCTCAGCGGTGCCTGGTAATGGTGAAAAGTCCCAGGTTGATAGGTCAATGGAACGGGTGAGGTGGGCACTGGGGAGATGGCTATGATCGTGATTAGCAATCACTTCAGCAGCAGAACGGTCAAAGTCAGGATTACCCAACAACACGGGAGCAGTTTTACTAGCAGATTCCTGGGATAATCTCATTGACACTCTCCGGCCTAAAGGCGCGGGGATTCTTGCTTCATAGACTCGACTTGCTCAACCTGGTCGGAACCAAGAAGAGTAGAGGTCAAATCTCCGCAAGCGTTCGGGTCTACAACCCAAGTTCCGACATGCCCTGTCGTACTCAAAGCTCGTTCAAGGATATTGATTGCGGCTAAACTCTTCGACAGCAGAGGCGTAGCCAATTCTGGTTTATTCTCCAATATCCACAAGCGAGCCAAATTGTTATGAGCCTTAATGAAATTCCCCTTAACAGCGAATTGATATTGACTCTTGGCTTTATCCAACTCTTGCAGGTCTTGGTAGAGGGACCCTAGATTATAGTGAGCGTTGACATTATCTGGATCGAGAGCCAAAGCCTGAAGATAGTCAGCTTCAGCACCAGCCAATTGCCCCTGATTATATTTCTTGAGTCCCTGGCGATTGTACCAATCGGAAAAAGCTGGCTTGTTCAACGATAATAGGACTAGAATCCCAAACAGCAACAATGTGGAAGCAAATTTGGATTCCTCATGGTAATGCTTGGGAATACGCAGCCTGTTGATTGACACTCGCCGCTCTGAAGAGACGGGGATTCTTACTTCACAGAGCCGTCTTGCTCAACCTGGTCGGAACCAGAAAGAGTAGAGGACAGCTCTCCATAAGCGTTCGGATCTAGGATCCAAGTTCCTGTGTGCCCCACAGTACTTTTACTTTTTTTTTAGAGATAGATACTTTTTTATATCTAAATTTTTCATAGACCTTAAAGTCGTTAGACAAAATTACGCAATATGTATCTTTTACATATTTTTTACGTTGTCTATTTATTTTTTAGATAATATCTATCCTTAATTCATGGGTGTATGTTTATACATTAATACTAGCACACTTAGTACAGAACCGTCAAAAAAGCCGTCGAACGAAGGACGGGGCGCGATTACCAAAATCTTTTGGTAATTTTTCAAACCCTTCTTTTCCGGCTTGGGTCAGTTCGGTTCTGGCTTGCAATAGGGTTAAGATACTCGGAAACGCCACCACTGCCACTCCCGCAACTCCGGTGCCAGCACTCAGAAATCGGGGCACAATATCCACCAACAAGCTCAGATTCACTGTCCAACTGCCCATCGTCAGCCCTCTCCACAACCAATCCCAGCGGTCCGAGAGATGGGGTGGTGCTTCTGTTTCCAATCGCCACCACCAAGCTGCTGCGGGAGGCTGAAAACTATTTCGGTATTCAGCTAAGTCCATGACTTTGGTAATCTGCCCTGCTTTGCTCTTAAGCTCACGGTCCAACTCAACCAGTCGCTGTTGATCAGTTGCAGATACGTGATTACACTGACTCCAAACGGCCTGCACAGCATCCCTGGCATTGAAAATCTCTAGCACTTCCTTTACTTGAGGAGATTGAGACTCTTTTAGGTTAGAGAGTGCTTCTCGATAGCAATTAAGGGCAGTTTCTAGCTCAGAAGTAGTCATCTATAATTTGACAACTCAATAGCAGGGATGATTCTTTTGTAGTTTAGATCTTTTTTTATCTATTTGGAGAAATTAGGAAAAAACTCTTATATAACTCATAAGTAGTAAAAACACTATAGCTCTTAGGGAATAGGCCGTAAGGAGTAGACCCTAGGGAGTAGTGGTTCAGTTATCAGCTATTAGCTATCAGCTATAGCAAAGGGAACAGCGGATCTGGGAACAGGGAACAGGGAGTAGGGAGCAGGGAGTAGGGAACAGGGAACAAACATTCTCTGAATTGATTTAGGATTGCTATATCAGAAAAAAAAATAGCAATTAAAGTAGGGTGGGCAAACTAATTAAATCATTAATACTCATTTGAAGCCAACGGTGTCTTGATGCAGTCGCTCATGGGGGAAACCCCCAAGACCGCGCTGCATCGCTTTTTGCCCACCCTACAAGCTTTTACCTAACACACCCTACGAAGCTGGCCACTGGCCACTGAAGCCTAAATGCTTACTGTTGGCACACTTCTTACCATTGCTCTGCAAGTCAAGAGATTTATGTTAGTTTTATTTTTCCATCTTCATATTGATGGTGTTGAGAATTAATTTGACGTATTCCTTCTATCCCTTTCCACATAAATCCTAACCATTTCCATCTCCAATAAAGAGCAAATATCCCTGCAATAGGATTATTTGAAATGAATAAACCGAGCAAATACAATAATGTGTCAAAACCGTAAAGTGTTGTAGCTATTCTTAAAAAAGGTAATGATTTACGCTTAACTAAGTATCCTAGTAATAAGTAAATTCCACCTAAAATCCCAATTATAGTGGGTTCACTATAATTGGCTTGACCTTGTGATGCTATACTAGATACTATACTAAATGGGATACCAAATACTAGAGTGAAAAAACCAATCATATAGATAATTTTGTAAGCTCTTTTCCATTTATCTATAGGAGTTAATAATATTTTGATTTTTTTTAATTTTCGGTTATCTAGATATACTTTCAAATCTTCAATACCAAGACGAAAAGAGCCACCCACTAATTTTACCTGTAATATAGATTCGTTTTGAAGGTAAAATTTTTGTCCTTTCCTCAATGCTCTTTGGTTAGGAACTCGACCAACTTCTTGACCGTCAAGACTAACAGCTATATCTTTCCAATTGAACCAAAGATTTTTCCAAGAAATTTCAACTTTGGTTTGGTTCTCGTTTGGCAATGAATACTTTTGAATAGGCATTGGCTTAGCTCGACTATATCTTTGGTAGAAATTCAATCAATAAAGGTGTTCTCTCCTTGCAAGGGTTTGTTCAGCTGTAAGACTTGCTGGTAGAGGGTTTCCGCCTCTTGGTACCTGCCCTGGCTAGAGTACAGTGCCGCCAGGGTGTTGAGGCTTTGTGCCACATAAGGGTGTTCCTCTCCTAGGACTTGTTTACGAATCTCTAATGCTTTTTCTGCTAGGGGGATGGCTTCTGAGTACTTTCCTTGTTGGTAAAACTCCCCCGCTTGCTGAGCAAGTCGAGAGGCTTCTGCTAGCTTGCTTTTAATGACAGACTGGGTTAGCTCAGTTGATGGTGAGCTTTCTTGAGCTTGGGCTATACCCGTCTGTCCCCATGGTAGTAGGGGAAATCCCCTGATCGCGATCACAGCCACTACTGTAGCTGCCATTAGCCCTGGTTTGATCAAAATTTGTGCCTTCATCAACGATTAATCCCCTGAAATATGAGGCATTGCTGAATTAAGGAATGAACAGGGTGGGATACTCATCCTATTCAAACTATTCAGCAACTTCCTCGAAATGAATTTACTGTTCGTACCTATTTAGCTATCTGTCCTAAGAAGGAAGATTATGAAAAAGTAGAAAAATTTTTTATAGCCAAGTAAAAATACTTATGGAATCTGTCGGCTCCACTCCAAGTTTTACAGCAGGTGCGCTTGAGACATCCACCGACTTGATCTGGGGGGAAAAGCTGGCATTGCTGAATCTTCAGGGGACTATGGCTTTATTGCTGATGCCATAACTGTTTAAATGTAGGTTAAGCATACTCCCAAAGGAGTATGCCGTAGAAAGTATTTTTTTGGGAGTAGTAAACAAAAATCCCAATTAAAGTAGGGTGGGCAAACTAATCTAATCATTAATACTGATGTGAAGCAAACGGTTTTTGCCCACCCTAAAAGCTTCAACCTTGGCCTTTGGCCACGCGTGCGCGTTCAACCTTCAACCAACTAACCTTGGCCTTTGGCCACGCGTGCGCGTTCAACCTTGGCCTTTGGCCACGCGTGCGCGTTCAACCTTGGCCTTTGGCCACGCGTGCGCGTTCAACCTTGGCCTTTGGCCACGCGTGCGCGTTCAACCTTACCAAACCTTCAACCCTATTAACCCTTCAACACTCAATCGCTAACAAAATCGTTTCCATCTCTTCCTTTGACAATCCCCCATGAGCGCCCAACTTATGTTGTTCAAAACGGTCTTCTTCATACCACCAAACGGTTTCATACTTATTCGGTAAAATCACTAAATTACCTAACCGATTCAGCAATAGTGGCGAGAGTTCACCTGTACCGAAATAGCCTTCTTCAATTAATCTCGTAGTGCGGTACACTGTTGCTCGATCTGCCAACTGCTCCGTAAGCAAATCATAGACTTTATCCAAATGGTCTTCCTGAATGTACAACACCATATCCCGACATGACCCCGCTGGCACCAACAACTTATCTTGGGCATTCCTCTTGATAAACTGCTCAATAGAAGGAGTAAGCTGATTTAAATAAATAGTAGTCTCTGGTGAAATCTCTATTTGTCCATGATCAGCGGTAATTAGTAACAGTGTATTCTTCAGCTTACCAGCTACCTTCTGATATAAAAGTCGCTCCATGGTTAGCAAAAGTGTGCTAACTTCAGCCTGGAACTGCAGGGAGTCAGGACCGTATTTATGAGCCATGCCATCAATAGTATCCAAATACAGGAAAAAGTAGCTCTTCTCGGATTCAGCGATCGCTGCTTCAGTCAGGTTAACTAATGCTTCAGGAATAGTTTTGTAGGAAATAGTAGTTGCCCCATCACACACCACTCGTGAAAAAGGAGAGTAAGCATAATTGTAGTGTTGAAAACAATAAGATTGCACACCATACTGTTGCAATTTGTGATAGAGAGTTTGGGTAGGGAAAAGGTTTTGCTCAGAAATGCCAGTGGTGTGTAGGGTTCCCCGTTGCTTATCACCCGCAAACGAGAACATCAAGGGAGCAATAATATCATCCAACAGCGGCTCATAGTAAAACCAATGGAAAACACCACTATCACCAACCGGAAGCCCTGAGTGAATAGTAGTAACATGAGCAGCAGTTGTAGAAGGAAACTGGGTGGTCAATTTAGAAGCAACACCTTCCAGTACAAACCGCTTCAAAAATTCCGATTGTTCAACATAGTCCTGAAAAAAGCGCCACCCGAAAGCATCAACAAAAATCAAAATAACCTTATCATAGCGATCCGGTAATTCTCCTAATACACTCCTAGGTAAACCCATGTTTCCTTGACCGGTGAGCAGATGATAGATCA
This sequence comes from Moorena sp. SIO4G3, assembly GCF_010692305.1. Classification (NCBI taxonomy): domain Bacteria; kingdom Bacillati; phylum Cyanobacteriota; class Cyanophyceae; order Coleofasciculales; family Coleofasciculaceae; genus Moorena; species Moorena sp. SIO4G3. The sequence continues at coordinate 15,306 of NZ_JAAHIG010000076.1, forward strand.
TCTGGGGAATCTGGGAGAAACAATAGGAGTCATAAAGGGGCTTACCAATGTTGTCATTTAGTCTAGCGTTTTCGATAGCTTTTAAGGATTCAGAGTTAATCATAGATAGGGAAGGGAGTAGGGAGTAGGGAGTAGGGAGTAGGGTGTAGGGTGTAGGGAATAGGGTGTAGGGTGTAGGGAATCGGTAATCGGTGAAAATACTGTTTACTTCATTACTAATAGAAGCGCTATTCTATAGGATTTATGAATAGATAATTTAACCTCCTGATAATTTATCATAGCACAAATAAAAATACAACTTTAGTTGAAGAGTTTCACGATTTACTATACCCGATGCTACTCATAATAAAAAGCGATGCTCTGACAGAAACGATACGCGAATACTTCCTAGGGTTGATCATACTTATGATATAGCGTTTATTGGATGTATGAGGTAAACTTCTCAACCTCAAAGTCCCCCTTATTAAGGGGTATTTAGGGGGATCTATTTCTCAAAGTCCCCCTTATTAAGGGGAATAATGGGGGATCTCTTTCTCAAAGTCCCCCTTATTAAGGCAGGGCTGTTTCAAACTTTAATAAGTTAACGAGAAAAGGAGATAGGGGGATAGGGGGATAGGGGGATAGGGAAATAAACTAAAATTTCCCGAAAAATCCGCCAATTTAGTCATTAAAATCTGACAAATTAGTTGGGAGTAAACAACTCCAATGACTAACAATTCGTGATTCGGCCTTCGAGGAAGGTTAGATAAATTTGCCCAAAATCCTGAGTATTCGCGCTCCTTTTATCCCCATCTCCCCATCTCCCCATCTCCCCATCTATTTTTGGCGAGAATGAAACAGCCCTGCCTTATTAAGGGGGATTTAGGGGGATCTATTTCTCAAAGTCCCCCTTATTAAGGGGGATTTAGGGGGATCTCTTTGCACCTCATGGGAAATATAATTCCTATATCCAGTAAATTTATTACCTCGACTCCCAATTCCCGAAAAATACTACTCAAAAAAAACGCGATTATCTGAAATATACGCTACGCCAACGCTAAACAAATGCGATCGCTTTATTTAAATTTACTCTCCCAAAAATAAATTTACAAAACCCTTGACAATTTAAGTAATAACCATTATGATTATAACTGTTAATCAAAAGCAAAAGGTTCACCTTATGCCTTCACAATTACCGCCTAATTCAGACAATACTCCTGACGAGTCTTCCCCAAAAAAAATCCCTGTTCAGCACATTTTGAAGGGGTCTCGCAAGGCCATACTTAATACGATGCATACCCTGTATGTACTCCGTTACACGGAGATTTCCGACTGGACTCCTCTTCAGCCTACGGGTATTCCGGGAGAGTTCATCACAATTAGCGTCAAGTACTTGATTATCCCGTAAAACGTTAAATTATTGGGGGGTTTTCCCCCCGGCTAACCCATCGGGTCTAATCCCATAGGGTCACGTCTGGATAGGTGAAAAAACTGAATGACATAAGGTAACTTCCTAGCCGTGGATAGTATTTCTGCGGCTATTTTTTTGGTTATTTGGTTGAAGGTTAGTTTGTTGAAGGTTAGTTTGTTGAAGGTTAGTTTGTTGAAGGTTATTTTGTTGAAAGTAATGCCTTATTTCAATTAGGTATAAGAATGCTGGGATTGGTGAGATTGTTTAATGCGTTCGCGTAGCGTGGCCGAAAGGCAATCGCTCCCAATACTTCCGATATTCCCACACTTACCTTCTTTGCTTGACCAAGTAAGAGATATTGGTTTACTATCACAGATTAATTTTAAAAAAATATTGAGAAAATGTTAAGGCTTTGGGGAATGTCTCCTTTTTTCGTGGTAAGTTGTTATCGCAACCTGAGACAATAAAAGTTTTAGGTTGAACATGATAATCAAATGGAGATAGGATAGTGAATTTTAAGTCTATCGGGAAGAAAGTTGCTTCCCTATTCCTTTTAATTGTTTTGTGCTTGTCTGTGTTCGTTGCTAACCCTGCTGTAGCTCAAGCTCGTGAGCTTTATGGAGCTGTTGATTCAGATGGTTCTGTAATGTATGGCAAGGGCTTCACAACCAACAAAATCCACGACGGTTTTTATGTTATAGAGTTTCAAGAAGACTTCCTAAGTCCGCCAGCACCTACTGTTTCTATATATGGTCCGCCGTGGCGGACTTTTAATATGTCTGCTGCAATTACTGATGTCAGTCCCGATCAATTTTTCGTAGTAACTTCTACTCCAGTGAGTCCTGAGGATAGTGCTTTCACTTTTACGGTTATTGGGGACTAATTACATTTTGGATTCTGTAAAATCTTAAGAATCGAAGTAAGCTATCAGCGTTCAGCTATCAGCTATCAGCTGATAGCTTACAATTTTGATTAGCAAGAATAATCCTGGGATTGGTGAAATTGTTTAATGCGTTCGCGTAGCGTGACCATAGGTCAATCGCGTAGCGTGGCCAAAAGGCCATCGCTCCCCATCTCCCCATCTCCCCATCTCCCCATCTCCCCATCTCCCCACACTCCCCACACTCCCCTGCTCCCTGCTCCCTGCTCCCTGCTCCCTAAAACCCATAACTACTATATACTTGTTTGCAATTCCAGTTGAGACTTGAGGAGCAGGGGTGATGACTTCAAAAGAGAAAGTACTGGTGGCAGGTGCTACAGGTGGGGTGGGACAGCTAACGGTGGCCAAGCTACTAGAGAAAGGTTTTCAGGTTAGTGTTCTGACTCGCAGTGCTGAAAAAGCTCAGGAAATGTTTGATAACCGAGTGGAGATTATTGTTGGTGACATCCGCTATCCCTCTAGGGCGTGTTTTCAAAGTTTTCCGCAAGATTTAGATCCCCCCCAGCCCCCCTTAATAAGGGGGGAGTCATACTCAAAGTCCCCCTTTTTTAAGGGGGATTTAGGGGGATCTCCGAGTTTGAAGACACGCCCTAGCCTCCCCCCTGCCATAAAAAATGTCACTCATATCATCTGTTGTACTGGAACTACTGCTTTCCCTTCTCAAAAGTGGGATTTCGACACAATAGATCAGGCGAAAGGATTCCCAAATGTGATCGAGTGGCTCAAGATCTATCTCAAGCCCAGCTACAGTCGTACTAAAGCCAAAAATAGTCCTGAGCAAGTTGATGCTATAGGAGTTAGCAACCTGGTAGCAGCAGCTCCTAAAAATCTCAAGCGGTTTATCTTTGTATCCTCTTGTGGTGTGCTACGGAAAGATAAACCACCCTATAGTATTCTTAATTCCTTTGGTGTACTCGATGCCAAAAAAAAGGCAGAAGAAATCATCATTAATTCAGGATTACCCTATACTATTATTCGTGCAGGACGACTGATCGACGGTCCGTTTACCTCCTATGATTTAAACACTCTGTTGAAAGCGACAACAGGAGGAAAATTAGGGTTAGTATTAGGTACAGGGGATACTTTATCAGGTCAAGCTAGCCGGATTGATGTGGCATCAGCTTGTGTAGAATCCATTGCTAACCCTGTTACGGTCGGAAAAGTTTTTGAGCTGATAAACCAGGGAGCAAGACCATCAGTGATTGATTGGGCAGAGCTATTTTCTACTCTCGATTGACACTCCCCATCTCCCCATCTCCCCATCTCCCCATCTCCCCATCTCCCGACTCCCTAATCCCTACTCCCTACTCCCACCCCTCTAGCTAACGTAAACCCTTCAGCAGTGCCTAAAGATACTTGGTTAGGTAATTGCAAAGCCGCCAACGTCGAGTTGTCCAACAGCAGGTAAGATTGAGTTGACCACAACTGTTTTAAAGTGTTTTGATCTTGGGGAATCACTTTGCGATCGCTATAAAAATCTAAACTAGGACGCTGATAGGAAAAAGACGTATAGATAATATCCCCTGGAGCCGTATGTTCCTGAATCAAAGCTGCTACTGGCTTAACTGGAAATGCTTCATTTAACTCCCACAGCCAAGATTGAGAACTCATTAATAATACTAAAGTTATGTACATCCCTATCAATAAAATTGGGATGAAATTGCGGTTTTGCTGTTTAATTTTCCAAGCCGCTAGGGTCATAGTTATGGTTACCACCATACCCATAATGATTAAAACCGGTTGGGGATCTGCCAAGATAAAATAAATACATCCCCCTAAACCAGCTACTCCAATAAATCCTAAAATAATTGTTAAAATCTTAGGATAACGACTCCAATGTTTCCAAAATACAGTGAGTTTAGCCGCAACAGCTATAGCAAAAAAGGGATACACAGGCATAATGTACCAGGGCAGCTTGGTTGCCATCATAGAAATAATCGTCAAATAGCCGATAGTCCCAATTAAAATTAAACTCCCCCAAGTGGTGAGGGGTTTTCGCCAAGCTAGATAGAATCCTCCTAGCCAAAACAATAGCCAAGGGAAAGTATACTTAATTAACTCCAAAATATAATACCAGGGTGTTCCTTGATTCCCTTCCACCTTTTCAGAGATGCGAGCAAATCCTTGAGAGAGAAAATGAACATGCCAAAAGGTTGCTCCATAATGTTGCCATTGGGCAATATACCAAACCAAAACCGGTGCGTAACCTAGGATTATGCCCAACCAGAAATAGCGACTTTTCAACAACCATAAGGTGTTATTTGCTAGGAGAAAGACCAAAGCAATTGCCCCTAGAGGCACAACTAATAGACCTTTTGTAAAAGTAATTAGTCCTAAACAAACTCCGATCCCAATTGCCCAAGAAGACTGAGCCTGACAAGCTTTAAGTAAGCACAATAGCAACAGCAAAAACCAAGTATTGATCATGCCATCCAGCATCGCCAAACGTCCGTGGCGCACAACTGGCAACAGGGTCAAGTAGACGCTAGCCGCAAACATAGCACTGACACGTTCAACGAATAGTTCTCGTGCTACTAAATAGAGCAGTGGTACTCCACACGCTGACAAAAAAGCACCAGGCAAACGAGTAGTGAATTCTTGGACACCCCCTAGTTTATAGCTTAAGGCAATCAACCAATCCATCAAAGGGGGTTTAAGTAGATAAGGTTGTCCCCACAGAGTAGGATGGAGCCAGTTACCCGTGCGATAGATTTCTCTAGCGATCAGGGCTCTGGTGCCTTCATCCCAGTCTCGTAGGGGTACGTTTCCCAGAAAAATACCCCAAAGGAAAAGGGCAGCCAGGAACAGGCTTAGGATCCACTTGATCTCCGTGAAAAAGGGATTTTTTAAGATAAGTGCTAATTTGTTCATCTATAACAAAGGGAACAGGGAACAGGGAGTTGCGTAGGGTGCGTTAGGGACGGGCTGGCAATCATTTTCCGTCTCGTCGTCAGAGTTGGGACAGCCCGCCCCGTAACGCACCACAGGGTCAAACAGCTTTAATGAGATGCACCCGTAGGGAGTAGGGATGCAGCCGCTGATGGGCTAAACCCCATCAGCGGCTGCATCAAGACGGGGTAACAAAATTGAATGTACCTTATAAGTATGGAAAACGCTATATTAATTAATGTTTTTAATAGTTTCGGCCTAGGATGGTTATATAGCATTTCCATTTGAGTTGTGAACAGAATCTCTTAGGGAAACGCAAGAGGCAAGAGGCAAGAGGCAAGATTTAATTAAGTATATAATAATTTTTGGTATTCAAAAAAACTGTGATTTTTTTTTCAAATAAAATATAGTTATAAATGTTATCTATAGGATTTATAAATATATCCTTAATATTAAGGCTATAGATAACAGTAAAAACTCCTTGGAGTTCTTGACTACTGTTCCCTGTTCTCTGTTCCCTGTCTTGATATAGATTTACAATAAAAAGATGCACCCTCTATCTCCCTCCAATCAACTCCCTCTCTATGGCAAAAGAATCTTAGTCACAGCACCAAGAATCTATGGGTCTCGGTTATCTCAACAAATCATTAACCAGGGTGGACTTCCCATAGTGATGCCAACTATTGAAACCTGTCTGTTAGGCAATTCCCCTGAATTAGATGCTGCTCTCAGACAAATTCATAAATTTGATTGGATTGCCTTCACTAGCCGCAACGGAATAGACGCTTTTTTTGAGCGCATGGCATCCTTGGGTATTTCTACATCTGTGCTGAAAAATTGTCAACTCTCTGCGATTGGAAAAGATGCCGAAAGATTGTCTGATTTTGGAGTAACAGCTGATTTAGTTCCGGCTGAAGCTAGCCCAACCGGAATTGTTACTGAATTGTCTAACTATCCAACTATTGATCAGAAAACTATATTAGTTCCTATTCCAGAGGTGGTCGGGATACCAGAGCCTAATGTCATCCCAAATTTTATTTCAGGTTTACAGGAATTGGCCATGAAAGTCACTCCAGTATTTACCTATCAAACTCGAATTTTGGATAAAAATATCTATGATGTAGAATTAAATCTAATTCGTCAAGGCAAGATAGATGTTATTGCTTTTAGTAGCACCGCAGAAGTGACCGCTTTTTTGACAATGCTTGACTCCCCCCAGGATTATAACCATTGTGTGATTGCTTGCTTTGGTCCCTATACCGCTGCTAATACTGAAAAATTGGGATTAACTGTTTCTATTGTATCCGAAAATTACAGCACATTTGAGGGATTTGCGAATGCGATCGCAAACTTTTTTGATAGCTAAATTATCAGCTATCAGCTATCAGTTATCAGCTATCAGCTATCAGCCCTGAGATGGGCTTTTACCCAGACTTTAAATTCTGATTAATCTCGAAATCTTAAATTATGCTGTTTGCGCGATCCGCACCCTACGCTGGGTTTATTGTAAGCATTAGGCTGACAGCGGACGCCTGAATGCTTACGGTAACTTTAAGCTATAGGAATCATAAATAAATTGTGATAATTTTTGATGCCATATTCCCTACTCCCTACTCCCTACTCCCTACTCCCTACTCCCTATTCCCTATTCCCTATTCCCTATTCCCTATTCCCTGTTCCCTTTGCTATATAATTAGCTAAGGTAAAATTAGGTGGGTGAATGGAAACCAATCAGCCCTCAGCCAACCCCAATACCCCTAATCTAGATGCGCTTCACATCAAGCGCCCCTGCTTAGTCGTTGCTGATCTCGAACGAGCATTCACCATTTACCGAGATATTCTAGGATTTAAGCTCGACTATCTCGCTGAAGCATCCCCAGACTCTTACCTCTACCCAGTGTTTCAGTTTCCCAAAACTGCTCAGCTCAAATTTGCATCACTCAGTACAGAAGACGAACCTAGAGCCCTGGCTCTGACCGAAGTCAAAGGAATTGAATTACCCACCCCTACCACTCCCTATCCTCTAGCACTGGTGGTCAGAGTAAAAGACCTGACCCTAACCATTCAGAAAATCCGTGAACTGGGACTTGACACCATTGAGCCCAATTACTTTACTAGACCACCAAACCTCAATTTCACTGAACAAGCATTCTGCGATTACGATGGTCATCGGATTATGCTTTATGATGTCAAATCCGGTTGACTAGTTAAGCAAAAACAACGTGAGAAAAATCCTTGGGCTGAGCTTGATTGCCATTGGTTTAGCGGTTGGGTGGTTATCTATCCGGAATCACCAGCTACCCGATGCCCTCTCTTCAGATGTTTCCCCACCCCAGAAACAGATTAAATACCAATCCCATAGTCTAGACTTTAGTGTGGTTCACACCTTATTAATTCCAGCTGAAAGTGGATTTTCCGTTACTCCTGCCATATCGGAACAGTTAATCACCTTAGAAGATTTAGCCCAAAAGCACCAAGCTGTAGCTGCCATCAACGGCGGTTTTTTTGACCCAAAAAATCAGAAGACCACCTCGATTGTAATCAAGCAAGGGCAACTAGTAGCAGATCCCCGTGACAACCAGGGGCTGATCCAAAATCCCAACTTACAGCCCTACATGGATAAAATTCTCAATCGATCAGAATTTCGGCGATACCGTTGTGGGTCAACAGTCCGCTATGATATTACTCTACACAGTGAACCACCCCCCCCCGGTTGTCAATTATTAGATGCCCTAGGCAGTGGTCCGTTGCTGGTTCCACAAATTAGATCAGTAACCGAAGGTTTTGTAGCTGTAGAAAATCGGAAAGTCATACGAGATGCCCTAGGCAGCAGCCGACCCAATGCTAGAAGTGCAGTCGGTATTACTCCTGATGGCAGCATCTTGTTAGTAATGGTGGCTCAAAAACCAGAAGCTCCCAGAAATTCCGGTATGTCCTTCAGAGCCCTGGCTACCTTCCTGAAAACTGCCGGGGTGGAAAAAGCCATGAATCTAGATGGAGGAAGCTCCTCCGCTCTTTATTATAACGGCAAAATCATTTATGGCAGAGTGGACAAAAACGGAAATCGAATCAAACGAAAAATTAAATCGATTCTAATGGTTAACCAAGACCCGTGACTAGTCGGGAGTCGGGAGTCGGGAGTCGGGAGTCGGGAGTCGGAACACTCTGAAAATCTAATCAGTCCTTAATTATTATATAGCAAAGGGAGCAGGGAGCAGGGAGCAGGGAGCAGGGAGCAGGGAACAAACATTCTCTCAATTCCTACACGGATTGCTATATACCAGTTCTCCTCTTGATGAGGTACACAAGATTTTTTCCCGATTCCCTATTCCCGATTCCCTATTCACGAAAATTCAAAACTTGTGTACCTCAGCTATTTTATATAGCGTTTATCGTAGCTATGAGGTAAACATTATTTTTTTTCTCTTCCCTCTTTTTTCTTTATTCTTATGAAGTCCCTGCTCCCTGCTCCCTGCTCCCTAAAACCCAGCAATTTGTACCTCACAAGTCGTATAATTGCTATAAATGCTATAAGAAGATAAGAGATGGCAAAATGTGAAAAAGTAAATGGCTAAGAAAGTAGCACTGCTGATCGGGGTTGATCAGTATGCAGAAGGTTTAACTACCAATCAAGCTGCATCCCATGATGTGGCAGCAATGCAGCGAGTTTTGCAAGAAAAAACCCTAGGGGATTTTAATCGGGTAGAGTTGCTGCTCAATCCCAATCTGGAAACCCTAAAACAGGGAATTCAGAACCTAGTTGACCAATGTGGTGTCAATGACTTAGCCCTAGTTTTTTTCTCTGGAAAAGGAATTATTAATCAGGATGGTAAACTCTATTTAACAACTAGCATCACGACTAAAGATAACCTTGAAGGTACTACATTACCCGCTGCTTTTTTACACCAGCAATTGAGTCGTAGTGATGCTCAGCAACAAATAGTAATTCTTGAGTGTGATTACTATAGTGCTTTAGCTAGTGCTTCCGCTGACGGTTGGCTGACAGAACCTGTGGGTGTCAATCTCAAGGAAGAACTCAGTGCTCCAGGGCGAGCAGTTCTCACCTCCTCCACAACGACACAAACCTCTTGTGAACAGGAACCAGCTGATTGTTCCCTTTACACCCAGTACTTAGTCGAAGGCATTGAAACTGGTGCAGCAGACCGAGATGGGGCTGGCTTAATCTATATTCGTGAATTACATAACTATGCCACCGAAAAAGTCCAGACTATTAAGCCCGAGATCGAGCCAGCTCTGTTTCTCGATAATAAAGGGTTAGATATTTTACTGACTATTTTAATGAATCAAGACCCCAACCATGATCCAGATAGTGAGTATCGCAAAATCGAAGCCAAGTATCGCAAAATTGTGGAAAACTATGAACGGTATGGTAAGATTCCTGAAATTGTTCAATATACCTTAAATAAAAAAAACCAAGAGTTGGGGATAACTGTTGACCTACACCAACCTGACCAACTCATTTCTGATCAAGGCATAGACTACTCTAACTTGCGAAATTTACTAAGAGCCGGTAAATGGAAAGAAGCGGATCAGGAAACGTTTGCTCTGATGGTCCAAGCAATTGGTCGAGAAGAAGACAACAATATCGACCCTGAGTCAATCAAGAATTTTCCTTGCACCGATCTACACACCATTGAGCGGCTTTGGCTAAAGTATAGCAGTGGGCAATTCGGCTTCAGTTTGCAAAAAGAAATTTGGGAGAAGCTTGGGGGAAAACTTGATAGTGACGATAATAACGTTGATAAACTGGAATTCAACCGAAGCTTGTATGTATTGAGTTCTTATTACAACCCCAACAGTATTTCCCGCAGTAATTATTTCCCTAACCTATTAGCGTATCAAACTCAGCTTTATCAACAATTTGGTCATCGTGTGGGATGGCGAGAGCGGAAAGGATTGCACCTCAGAAGACGATGGAGAAATTATGAAGACCTGACATTTTCCGTAATCTGGGCTCCAGTGGGTCACCTGCCAACTCTGGTTGGTCGTGATGGCATGAATTTGGGAGTATTATCGATTTGGAGGATGAGAGTTAATTTATTCTCTCACCTTGAGGAGTGTTGGTTATAGGATTTAAGCTTGTCCAACGGGTGCATCTCATATTTGTAACAAAGAACGGAGGTGTGGGGAGATCGGGAGATCGGGAGATCGGGAGATCGGGAGATCAGGAGATGGGGGAAATTTTGATTAAGGGTAATTATCCTGACATGATCTAAGCCCTTGGTTGAAGTTGTTACAAATGGCCTAAGCCTGCGAGGTTAGAGCAACTCCAAGAACAGAGAATCCCCGCATCTTGAGATGGGGAAATGCCAAGCTGGAGACATAGCTCTCAGCGCAAATAAGAATCATGCATCGAAACCGTTTCAAAGTTGGAACCTTTAACCTATGCAACTTAGTACTACCAGATGTCCTATACTATAGGAAAAAGATATATACCCAAACAGAATACGCTCTTAAGACCACCTGGATCGCTGAACAACTGAAGAAGATGAAAGCTGACATTGTTGGCTTTCAAGAGGTATTTCATCAAGAAGCTCTCCAACAAGCACTGGCTCAGAGTCAAGTTTATGACAATGCCACCACTGTGTTCGCAAAGCCTACCGGTAAAAGTCCAGTTGTTGCCCTGACCTCCAGGTTTCCAGTGCTTGAATACAACGTCATCAAAGATTTTCCCACTACGGCATGCCTGGATATCCAGGGAACAGACATCCCACTCAAGCGTTTTTCTCGACCAGTGTTAGAAGCACATCTCAAGCTGAGTGACACGATTGATTGTACAGTTTTTGTAATTCACCTCAAGTCCAAGCGTCCGATCATCCCCGATGGAGTAGACCGCAACGACCCAATTGAACAAGCCAAAGGACAAGCGAGATCTCTAATCCTCCGAGCAGCTGAAGCAACAGCTTTGCGGGTAATTTTGATGGATAAGCTACAGCACAGGGATCATCCGGTAATAGTGATGGGTGATGTCAATGATAGTGGTGTGGCTATAACTTCTCAAATTGTTTCTGGAGAGCCCCCTTTGAGAAAACTCTGGTTTCAGCAAAAGCAGATGATCTGGGATGTGTTGTTGTATTACGTCAAAGACATTCAAGCTCGACAAAACTATGGTGACTTCTACTACACCCACATCCATAATGGCCACCACGAGAGCCTAGATCACATCTTGGTCAGTCAGGAATTCGTGGTTCAAAATCCCAAACGTATTGGCAGAGTTGGGTATGTCTCCCTTTTCAATGATCATCTAATCGACGAAACTTTGAGTGACGAGAAAATTGAGACTTGGCAATCTGATCACGGACAGGTCGTTGTCTCCATTGAACTTGATTAATAAGGTGATGTATGAACACTGAAGAGATAGCTAACATTTTCAACTTACCTCCTGAACTTCCTACCGAAGAACTGTTTGAACCGTTGATATCTACCGAGAGCCTATTAATCGAGCGCATCATCTCCACTGGACAAACTACACCAACGGGAGAGTGGTATGACCAAGACCAAGACGAATGGGTAATCCTGTTACAAGGGCAAGCAACCCTTGCCTACCTTGACGGTTCCAGTGTCAAGCTCAAAGCAGGGGATTATCTATTTATTAAAGCTCATCAAAAGCATCGAGTTGAATATACCAGTGCTGAGCCACCTTGCATTTGGCTAGCCATTCATGGCAATTTGCAACAGAAGCAGACCACAAAAGCTATAGAGTAATCGCCCTTCAAGTATGCCCCTAAATTATTAAGTTATGTAAAACGGTTTCATAACTTCATTACCTAGCCCTGATTACTTAGTAGAGGTTACTGCTGTGATGGGGAAATGCGATCGCTATTTATTATCGTCACATTTTCCCTGAACTCTAGTAAATTTATATTTCCGAAATCCGTCTAAATCAGGAAATTATATCCGTAGATGGGAATAGTTTAAATAAGCCCAAAAAAGGCCAGACTACCTTTAATGACAGTTTATAGGACAGTTCATATAAGTGTAGGACCCGAGTGAACTAGGAGATGATCATAAAACACCGATGTCACTAGAAAATGGATTAAATGCTCTCAAACAAAAACGTTATGCAGAGGCGGTGCAATCCCTAGAAGACTATTGCCAGTATTGCCAAAATTCTTTAGGTGCGCTTTCCGATCACCATTCTCAAGAGTATAGTCAAGCCCAAGCCGCTCTGGTGAAAGCCTATAGCGGTAATGGTGAGAACAAAAAAGCGATCGCCCTCTGTCGGAAGTTAGAAAATAACCCAAATTCCCAGGTCAGCAATTGGGCAAAAAAATGTCTGACCACCCTCACCTCAAAGTCAACAAAAACAACCCCAACAAAAACAACAGCGAAAACCGTGTCAAAATCCCGTCACAAAGCCGGAAGAGTTGCGCAAACTGGTATAAGGTTAGCCATGAAAGGCATTGCCGGTAATCTTGCCCTTGCCTCTGGTGTTACCATCTCTTTACTATTTGGGATGGTATTAGTATTAGCTCTGAGTTTGCTGCTAATCCTTAATAGTAACAATCCTGTTACTGGGTTAATCATCGCAGTTGCCATAACCCTAATTTTTAATGTTGCTGCCTTTTTCATCTCTCCCTGGATCATGGACTTAACCCAACGGTGGCTTTACCAAACCCGTTGGGTAACCCTAGCAGATATCCAGCGCTATAGTCCTGAAAGCGCAGAAGTGATTGAGCGGGTTTGTCAAGAAAAAAATATCAAACAACCTCGATTGGGTATTATTGATGACCAAAATCCCACCGCGTTTACCTATGGTTCCCTACCAAACAGCGCTCGTTTAGTCGTTAGTCAGGGTTTATTTACTTACCTCGATGATGATGAAATCGCCACAGTTTATGCTCATGAATTGGGGCATATTGTCCACTGGGACTTTGCCGTAATGACCTTAGCGGCGACTTTAGTACAAATCACCTACCTAATCTATTCTTTCGCCAGACGGATCAGTCGCGGCGGTGGTAACAGTAAAGGCAAAGATGCTGCTCAAACAGCAGCAATGGTAGCTTATGTGTTTTACATTATCGGCACTTACTTGGTGCTGTACCTATCCCGAACCCGAGAATACTATGCTGATCACTTTGCTGCTGAAACTACCGGTAACCCAAATGCTCTATCACGAGCTTTGGTGAAGATTGCCTACGGTATCGTCGAAGAAGGGCAACGAGCAAAAGAACCCAGTAAATTAATTGAAGGAACCCGCAGCCTCGGGATTTACGACCACAAAGCGGCTGCTTCTACCGGTACCGCTTATCGTATCGCCTCAGACTCCCAGAAAGTCGGGCAAGTCTTTCTCTGGGATATCTTTAACCCCTGGGGTTGGTGGATGGAGTTGAATTCTACTCATCCCCTAACCGGTAAACGAGTCCGCGCTTTAACTACTTATGCTGAGCAAATGGACTTAGAGACTGAATTTGATATGGCTACTGTCGTCCGAGAAGGCAATCAGCTCAGTAAGAAAAAGCTCTATGGTAATTTTGCCGTGGATATTGTATTGTTCAATGCTCAATTCATTGGTAGTATTACTGGTTTAATGATTGCTTCTATCGTCTTGAGTTGGACTGCTCAAGTAACAGTATTGCCCAGCTTTATGCTCTTTGGCTTTGCTGTGGGAACCTTGATTAAGACCCTGGTGATGTACCCAGATTTCAAGCAATCGTCTAAATCGGATATCTTCACCTTAATGTGTGACCCCTACGCCAGTCCTTTGCGTGGTCGTCCCGTGAAACTCCAAGGTGAGTTAATTGGTCGCGCAGATGCTGGCTATAAATTTGGTTCCGATCTCAAGCTTCAAGACCGCAGTGGGATGATTTATACCCGCTATGCTTCTCGCTTTGGTCCAATCGGTAACTTCCTTTTTGGTAGCAGTAAGGTGCAGAACTTAATTGGCTCCCAAGTCAATGTAGTTGGCTGGTTCCGCAGAGGAATTGCCCCTTGGCTAGACTTGATCCAGTTGGAAAGCAATAACACCACTGTCAACAGCTACCATCGTTTCTGGTCATTGATTGTTGCAGTTGGAGCAATTATTTTGGGTTTTGGACTTTTCTTTGTCCTCTGATATCATCTCCGGTGGTTTCTGGAGTCGGGAGTCCAGAGTTGGGAATCGGGAATCGGGAGTCGGGAGTCGGGAAAGAGAGGGAAGTGTGGGAGGTGTGGGGAGATGGGGAGATGGGGAAATGGGGATATGGGGAGATGGGGAGATGGGGAGATGGGGAAATGGGGAGATGGGGAGATGGGGAGATGGGGAGAGGGGAGAGCGGA